>JACCYK010000412.1 GCA_013696525.1 Chloroflexia bacterium | reverse complement strand
GGTCAACGCCGAGCGTAACCACCAGATCGAGCCGCCGGCGGCCGGCCAGCTCGCGTGACCGGCCGCTCGCATTCCAGGCGAGGACGGCTGCCTCACCGCCCGGCGTGCTGACAAAGAGCTTCAGGTGTCGGCCGTCTTGCCCCAGCGTCCGGTAACTGTTCAAACGGGCTCCACGGATGCGGAGCAACGGCTTCGGATTGGCGGCGCCGAACGGCTCAAGCACGCTCAGCAGCTCGGCGGTGGCGCGGACCAGACGCTCGATCGGCAAATCCGCTTCGATGTGCAGCTCCGCCGGCTGGTTCAGCGGGAGGTCAACTCGGGCCGCCGCGGACTCGAGCGCGGCGATGAGGTCTCGCACGAGCGCCGTCTCCATCGTCAGCCCCGCCGCCTGGCAATGGCCGCCATGCCCCAGCAAGAGCGCGGAGCTCGCCGCGATCGCCCGTCCAATGTCGAAGCCCGGCACCGACCGGGCGGAGCCGCGACTCACCCCATCAGCATCGCTCAGGACGACCGCCGGTCGCCCATAGGCATCGGACAGCTTGGCGGCCACGACACCAAGGACACCGGCGTGCCAATTGGGGGCATGGACCAGCACGACGCGACGGCGATCCAGGTCTGCTATCTCGCCGACCTGAGCTCGCGCCTCGGCGAAGACGAGGTCGGTCTCCGACCGTCGCTGCCGGTTGAGCTGTTCGAGCTGGCTCACCCGGCGCTCGGCCGTCGCCGGCTCGTCGGTGAGCAGCAACCCCAAGGCGAGGCGCGGATTGTCCATCCGGCCGGCCGCATTCAGCCGCGGCGCTAGCTTGAACGCCACATCCTCACTCGAGACCCCATCCAGCGTGACCCCGGCCCGGCCGGCAAGGGCGCTGAGCCCCGGCCGCCGTCCCGCCCGCAACTGGCGCAACCCGGCGCGGACCATGGACCGTGCCAGGCCGGTCAACGGCACGACATCGGCGATCAGCCCCAGGCTGGCCAAATCGAGCAACCGCCCCGGTTCCCCGCCAGGGCCGTTCCCCAGGTCAAACCCGGCCCGTGCCAGCGCCACCGCGAACAGGTAGAGAACCCCGGCGGCGGACAGATCCCGGCAGGCTGCTTTCCCGCCAAGCTGGGTGGAGACCACGATGGCGTCGACCGGCGGCCCGGCCAATTGATGGTGATCGAAGACCACCACGTCCATTCCCAGTTCCCGCGCCAGGTCGATGTTTTCGTGATCGCTACTCCCACAATCGACGGTGATGAGTAGAGTCGCCCCCGAGGCCGCGATCTCACGCACCACCTCCGGTCGTAGCCCATAGCCGTCCACGCGAGACGGTAGGCGAGTGCCAAGGTTGGCGGTCCCGCCCGACGCCGCCTGGATGGCAAGGACACACAGCGCGGTCGCGGCAACCCCATCGACGTCGTAATCACCGAAAACCACGATTCGCTCTTGATTCGCAATGGCGGCCGCGATCCGGGCGACGGCGGCGGCCATGTTCGGCAGGCAGTCGTCACCCGGCGCCTGAAACTCGGTGTCGGCCACGAACGCCAGAGCTTCGCCTTCGCTCCCGAATCGACGAGCCAGAATCGCTTCCAATAATGGATCGGCAAAGCGATTGGACGACCACAGTGGAGGCAGTGGCTCTCGCCAGTGAAACGCGGGCAACGGTTTGACTCCTGGGAACTGATATCCAATCGGTCCAAAGTTTTGGCACGATTGAGAGTGAACGTACGTCTCAAGCCATGCTATGATACCAATAAGTCGCGCCTCTCGGATGTGGGGGGGAATCCGACTCCGGCGGCGCCGAACTATTTCTAACAAACCTGTGATGGGGGGGTTCGGTGTTGACCGGTGGTACTCGTTTGGGCCGGCGGCTGCGGCTGCCTGGCCACGCTCACCTGCTACTCTCGCTCATCTTCCTCAGCGCCCTGTTTCCCGTCGTCACGCCCCCGGTCGCGGCCCAGGAGTGGTCCGCGCCGCGGACGGTGTTCGTGCCCGAGACCGGGCACACGGCGGACGGGTACTTCCTCGACGTGTGGCGGAGCCAACGGTCGCTCATGGGCGACCCGATCAGCCAGGAGCTGACGCCGCGAACCGGGTTCCTCGCCGATAGCGCGGGGAACGAGATTATCCAATACTTTCAGAACCTCGCGCTGGTCTACCTGCCAACCGCTCCCGCCGGGGAACAAGTCGCATCGTTGCCACTGGGTTTCGAGGCGCTAACCGAGGCACTGGAGTCCCGTCCGACAGCAGTGGTGGAGCAAGCCGCCCGGCGCACTGCCTGCCCGCCGGGCGAAACCACGGCCTGCCAGGGTTTCGCCGATACCGGGCACACCCTCCGTGGCGACTTCCTCTCATTCTGGAACACGGGGGATGCCGGCCGCTGGCTTGGACCTCCCGTCTCCGAGGCGTTTCGGGCCGCCGATCGCTCGATCGTCCAATACCTCGAGCGCGGCGCCCTGCGCCAGCGGGTCGCCGGGTCGGTCGAGCTGATGCCGCTCGGGCTCAGCACCGCCCAACGGCAGAACATCTCGACCGAGCCGATGGTCCAGCCAGCGGACGTACCGGTGGTCAACGAAGAGCTGTTTGCACCGCCGGCGGCGCCCGCACCAGCCCTGCCGGCGCCTGAGCAAGCATTGGAAGAGAGCGTTCCCTCCGGCTGGTGGGTCGGCGGCTTCGGTCCCGGGCCGCAGCAAGGCTCGTGGAAAGAGATCGTCATCTCCATCTCGCACCAGGCGCTCTGGGCCTACGAAGGCAGCGAGATGGTGATGTCCACCTACGTCAGCACGGGCACTGGCAACGTGCCCGAGACCGTCACCCCCATCGGCCACTGGTCAATCTTGAGTAAGTACGACGTGCAGGATATGGAAGGCACGATCTCGGACGAATACTACTTCGTCGAAGACGTGCCCAACGTCATGTACTTCGACAACCTGGGCAACGCCATTCACGGCGCCTATTGGCACAATAACTTCGGGACCCCAATGAGTCACGGCTGCGTCAACCTGCCGCTCGACATCGCGGCCTGGATGTACGCCTGGGCGCCGATCGGCACCGGGGTCTCCGTCATCCCTTAATCACGGAAACTTCGGATCAGGGGTAGCCGCGCCGTGGGCTTGGCTACCCCTGATGCCTTCTGGGAGGCGCTGCGGCACCAGCGTTGGGCGACCAAACTACCACGCCTGTAGCGTAGGCTCAAGCTTGTAGTGCCGAAACGCGGCGACCAAGCCCGTTCGCCTCATCTTCTTCGACACCGATCCTGGTCTGATTGTCGGCTGATGGTTGCTCCATCGTGCCAGCGGTCGTATAGTTCTCCGCGGGACAAGTTCGGCGAGACAATCAGGCAACGAACGGATCGTAGCTTTTTTCGATGAATTGCTATGGCGCGAGTGTCCCGGCAGTGGATCGGGTCGTTCGCGGTTGCCCCGGTTGACGCCGGTCAGATCCTTAGCGAGCGTACTACGCGCCAGTGAGTTGCCTGACGTCGTTTGTCGGCACGCGCGGTGTAGTCGAAGTAGCAGGAGGTAGACAGATGTATCGTCTCTCGGCCCAGTGGGCACGGATCGCGGCGGTCCTGATCGCGATCACGTTGCTCGTCCCCGCCGTCGTCTCGGGCGTCTCCGCCCAGGACGCCGGGTCAAAGGTTCTTCGCGTCCACCACGTAACGTATCCTGATGCAATCGATCCGCAGACGACCTCGTTCGTCAACGAAATCGACATTCTGGCGCTCGCCTACGAGGGTCTGACCCGGCTCGACACCGAGCAGGCGACCGTCCCGGCCGCGGCCGAAAGCTGGGAGTACAACGAGGACGCGACCTCGATCACCTTCACCCTGCGTGAGGGACTGCTCTACAGCGACGGCACGCCATTGACAGCCGACAACTTCCGGTACGCGGTGCAGCGCACCTGCGATCCACGGGTGGCGGGCAACTACCAGTCGATCCTGTTCGGAGTCGTCGGCTGCCAGGACTTTGCCACCATCGGCGGGACCGCGGACGAGCCGGTCGAGTACACCGATGAAGAGTGGCAGGCCGCCGCGGACGCGATCGGCGCGACGGTGGTGGACGATCTGACGCTTCAGGTCGACTTGATTGAACCGACGCCATACTTCCACACCATCGCCTACATGTGGGTCTTCTTCCCGGTCAAGCAAGAGATCGCGGAAGCCAATCCCGACAACTGGTGGCAGGATGCCGCCAACCACATCGGGAACGGCACCTTCAACATCACTGACATCGTCGAAGACCAGTTGATTACGTTCGAGGCCAACGACAACTACTGGCAGGGCAGTCCGCTGCTGGATGGCATCGAATACGTCTATCAGGGCGAGTCGGCGGTTGCGCTCGAGGCGTACATCAATGGCGACCTCGACATGATGGCGGTCGATCCATCACAGTTGCCGCAAATCGAAGCCGACCCTGTCTTGGCCGCGGAGCTGGTGTCCTACCCGACGGCCTGGACCTCCACCTTGAGCATGAACCTGGCGCTGGAGCCGTTCGACGATCTCAGCGTGCGGGAAGCGTTTGCCTACGCCTTTGACCGCGAGACCTACTGCTCGGTGATCCGCAACGGCGACTGCATTCCAACCCTGAGCTGGGTTCCGGAAGGCATTCTCGGCTCGATCGAGACCGATCAGTTCGCCTTCGATCCCGAGGCCGCCGTGGCGGCGCTGGCCGAGTCGTCCTATGGCGGCCCGGAAGGTCTGCCCGAAATCCAGCTCTTCTTCAATAGCAACGATTCGGCCAACACCGCTCGCGCCGAGTGGGTCGCCGGCCAGTATCGGGACGTCCTCGGCATCGAGCTAACCTTGGTGCCGACGGAAGGCACGACGCTGATCGACCTTCGTAGCAACCAGGAGACCTTCCCGCAATTGCTGCTGGTCGGTGGCTGGATCCAGGACTACCCGGACCCCCAGAACTGGCTGAGCGTCTTCTTCACCTGCGATTCCGACTTCGCGGATCGCTTCTCGTACTGCAACGAAGAGTTTGACGCCCTCGTCAACGAAGCCGATCAGCTCGCGGATCCGGCAGCGCGGACTCCGCTCTACGAGCAGGCGAGCCAGATCCTGGTCGATGACCAGCCCGGTCCGTTCCTCTACAACATCGCGCTCAACACGCTGGTTAAGCCGAATGTGACCGGCTACACGCCGACCGCGAGCGAAAGCTTGTGGCCCGGCATGCTGTCGTCGCTGATGACCCTGGACATCGTCGACGAGTAGCCCACGTTCCGCCGGCGCTATCCCATGGTCGAGTCCGCGGACTCGACCATGGGATAGCTACCTCTGGTCGGGCGGACCCTCGGCATGGTCGCCGGCCCGGATTCAGACGGCCTTCCATGCCGAACATTGCCGCGAGTAGGAAACGCAGATGTTTGAATTCGTCCTCCGCCGCGTCCTCTACATTATCCCGGTGATCCTCGTTGTCTCCGCCGTGACCTTCTTCCTCATGTATCGGGCGCCAGGCGGCCCTTGGAGCAATGAAAAGCCGCTCCCTGCCTCCACGGTGGCTGCCCTGAACGAGAAATTTGGGCTTGATAAGCCGCTCTGGTTCAACCCCGCGGGGGCGGGCCAGGCGATCGAGACTGGAGAGCGAAACCCGCTCGCGATCACGGGCTCCTTTCTCGATTCTCAATTTTTCAACTACATGGCGGGCGTCGCGAGACTTGACTTTGGACCGTCATATGCATCGAAAGGCGCCGATTCAGTCCAGAGCGTGATCGTGGAAAAATTCCCGGTCTCGCTCCGGATCGGCCTCGTCGGCATCGTCTTCGCCGTCCTCGTCGG
>JACCYK010000395.1 GCA_013696525.1 Chloroflexia bacterium | reverse complement strand
TTGTAGCTCGGTGATGCGCCGGACCTTGGTGCCGATGCCCGGCTCGAGCGCGAACTGCGTCACCGCTGGGCCAGGATTGATCTCGCGCACCCAGGCTTCCACCTTGAAACTGGCGAGCGTCTCTTCGATCAGGCGGGCTTTGCCATGTAAGTCGACCGTATCCGGCGTGATGTCGTCGTAGTAGGCGAGCCTGGTCAGATCGGGAAGCGGGAGCGGCAGCCGCGGCATATCGATGACGGTCACCGCCCGCGCCGGAGCCGGGGCAGCCGGTCCCTGCTTTGGCGGCACGTTGATGACCGGCGGCGCCGGCGGCTGCCGGCGGCTCGCTGCTTTTGGGGCGGGGGTCGCCAATTCCGTCGCGACCGCGTTGGTGAGCAACGGTTTCGCCGCGGGCGACGGCGACTCAGCTTGGTCGTCGGTGGCTGTCTCGGTTGGAGCGGCGAGGCGGCTGACCGCGGTGACAAGAGCCCCGCGAATTGTACCGAGGACACGGCCAACCGTTCCCACCAGGCGCTGGCAGAACCGCCATAAGAGGCGGCCGAGCGCACCGAGGTCGCGCCCAAACGTCTGCAGATCGGTGCCGGCCAGCAGCAGCACGCCGGCCGCGCCGGCGATGAACAGGCCCAGCCCGGCACCGGCCGGACCGAGCCACCGGTGGGCCAGGGTGCCGACCGCCATCCCCAGATAGCCGCCGGCCTCCGGTTGGTCGAGGCCGGTGCCGAGCTGCAGCAAGCCGACCACGGCGACGGTGAAGGCCGCCCCTCCCAGGTAGTGACGAGCCTCTAAGATCGGTCCCGGCTGGCTGCCGAGTGAGCGCAAGGCAACCAGGCCGATCAACAACGGCACCATCGGCGCCGACCAGCCGACGCTCGAGGAGAGAGCTTGGCGCCACCAATCGACCAGCATGCCGTCGTCGCCGCCCCGGCCCAGGGCGGATGCGGTCAGTAGCGCGATGAGTACCAGGAGAACGCCGAGCACTTCGCGCCGGAAGCGAGGCGTCCCGGCAAGGTTTGGCACGGTGGTCGCGATCCGGCGAACAAAGGTGTGCAGCCCGGTGAGCAGCGGCAGGCGGCGGCCTCCCCGGTGCGTGGCCCCGGCGCCGCGGGACGGGACGCCGCGTGCTTTGATTGAGGACGCCATCGACACGGACTCCCTTCGCTGCCAGCGGCCGGGTACATCGGGTGCGGCGGCGGGGAGACGGCGGAAAAGAGCGCGGGCCATCCGGGCGTACGTTCGCCCTGTACGGAGTATACACCAGTGTCATTCAGACACATCTTGCGGAAAGAGAACATATGTTCTAATCTACTCCCGAAGCGCTCCCGCGCTCCTGATCGGTCCGCTCCGCCGCCACGCGCCCGAGGGAGGAATCATGCCGGTTGCCTGTGTCTCCATTCCGCACTTCGCGCTCCGGGTCGCCATCCTCGACCAACCGGAGCTCGATGGCACCCCCCTCGTCCTGGGCGCTCCCGCCGGGGCCCGGCCGGTCGTGCTTGACGCCACGCCGGAGGCAGCCGCCCGTGGGATACGCCCCGGCCTCGGCTTGCGAGAGGTGCCCGCCCTGTGCCCCGCCGCCTTGATCCTGCCGCCGCATCCGCTGCGTGAGGCAACGGCGCTGAACGCCATCATCACCGCCCTGGAACAGGTGAGCCCGGCCGTCGAAGCCGCTCCCGAGCGGCCTGGCTGCCTGTACGTTGATCTGACCGGCCTCGACCGCGCCCTGGGCGCCCCGGAGGATGCCGCCCGGCTTCTCCTAGAGCGGATCGCGCCGGTGCTTCGCCCGCGCCTGGGCCTGGCCCCCGGCAAGTTCGCGGCAAAAGTTGCCGCCGGCGGCGCCCCGCCGGGCGGGTACCGTTTGGTCGAGCCGGCGGCGGTGGTCGATTTTTTGGCGCGGGCGCCGGTGGCCTGGCTACCCTTCCCGCCGGAGCTGCTGCGGAAGCTCGAACGGTTCGGCCTGCGCCGCCTCGGCGACCTGGCAAACCTACCGGTCACCGCCGTCCAGGCCCGGTTTGGCCCGGCTGGCCGGCGCGCTTGGGAGTTGGCGTCAGGCCGGGACGACGCCACGATCCAACCCCGGCATTGTTCAGAGCACGTCACCGAAACGCTCGTGTTGCCGGCTCCCATCACCAGCCGGGAGATGCTCTTAGTCGCCCTTACCCGCCTGGTCGGCAGCGCCTTCGCCCGCCCCGCCTTGCGCACCAGGCACGTCCGTCACCTCCACCTGCGGGCCGAGATCGAAGGGAACCGCTCGTGGGAGCTGACCGCGACCTTGCGCGAGCCGGGCGGCCAGCACCGGATGATCACCGCGTTGAGCTACCGGCTGCAAGCAATCATGCTGCCCGGCCCCATCGAAACCATGACGATCGAGCTTTCCGGCCTGATGAATAGTGTCGGCCGCCAAGAGCTTCTCCCCGGTCTGCGATCGCGCCGCCCCCGTCAACTGGCGGAAGCCGGCCAGCACCTGAAGCAACGCTACGGCGTCTCTGGACTTTTTCGCGTGGTGGAGGTCGAGCCATGGTCTCGGATCCCGGAGCGCCGGCAGGCCCTGCTCGTCTACGACCCCTAAACCTGCCGCGCCCGGCACGGGTGCTGGTCCACGCCGCGAGCGCACTGCCCGCGCACCTGATCGAGGACGGACGGCGGCTCCGGATTGAGCGGATCCAAGATAGCTGGGACGTCGACGAAGAATGGTGGCGAGACCGGCTCAGTCGCCGCTACTACCAGCTCGTGTTAGAGGACGGCAGCCTCCGCACCGTTTACCAAGACCTGATCACTGGCGCCTGGTATCAGCAGCACTATTAAACAACGCGCGGCGAGCCGCCCCCGGCGCACCACCGCCGAATCCGCCGATTGACCGGCGCCGCATCCATCTGCTACGGTCATCGTATGCTTCGGGTGGCCCGCGCCAGCCAATGCCGCCAGACTCATTAGCTGTCACCGGCCGGCGCTCGCCGCCTCCCGGTGACCAAACCTGTCACGACGGAAAGCTCACGAGCCGCGCCCGTACCGCGACTCGCGACCACGAGACCGAAGGACACGCCGATGCCCCTCCGCCACCTCATGCCCCTCCTCGTCCTGCTGAGCCTCGCCATCCTCCCATTGGCAACCCCCACCGCCCATGGCCAAAGCTCCGCCACGGTCACTCCCCACATCAGCGAAGACGGCACTATCGTCGGCGCCGAAGCCGTCAATATCCGCGCCTGTCCCCGCCTCGATTGCGCCGTGGTCACCACCGCCAAGCTCGGCGCTTCCCTTACCGTCACCGGCGACGCCACCGGCGGCTTCCTCCCGGTCACGATCGGCAACGAAACCGGCCACGCCTACGACCTCTTCGTCGCCACCGCCTCCCGCGGCACCCCGGAGCTGCGGCAGGGGCTGCCCGGCTGCAGTCGCGTCGCCTTCATCTTCAACATCGGCGTCGGCTACGAGCCCGACCTCACCATCCTCGACTGGCTCAAAGCGAACAAGATCCCGGCCACCCTCTTCCCCATGGGCTGGTGGGCAACAGAAAACCAGGCCATCCTGAACCAAATGGCGCGCGACGGCTTCCTGATCGGCAGCCACGGCGACGAACGCGCCGAGCTGACCAACCGGCCCGACGGCGAGGTCATCGCCGACCTTGAACAAGCGATCGCCGCCATCGAGCAAGCCACCGGCGATGAGCCGGCTCCCTACTTCACGCCCTACGCCGGCGCCATGGACGAGCGGATCCGCGGTATCGTCGCCCGCGCCGGCTACATTCCCGTCAGTTGGGACGTGCCGGCCGCCGACTGGGACTTCGAGGTGACCCCGGACGATGTCTTCATGAGCGTCGTCCCTAACGTGGTTGACGGCTCCATCGTCGAGTTCCATCTCGATGCCCCGTCGTCCGCCAAGTCGACCGGGGTCGCCATCCGCTGGATCGTCGACCGGCTGCAAACCAAAGGCTACGACTTCGTGACGATCGCGGAGATGGCCCTCCCTTGTCCCGACGCGAACGCCACTCCCCGGCCCTAAATCTCGCGCCGCCGCCATCCGGCGTGATCTTGCGCTATACTGAACTCCTGTTCTATGTTCGTACACGCCGGCGAGCGCGATCATCGGGGAAGGCGCCATCCGTGTCCAGGGCAACCCGAACGACCTTCACCGAGCAAATCGCCCGCTTGCATGCCGAACTGACCGCGGACGGCGTCGCCGTCAACGACATGCGGCGGGCCCAATCGCTGGAGCATCTCTACGCCGGCGCCTTCGACGCCATGGCCAAACCCAAACGCGCGATCAGCGTCGAACCGCTCGAAGGACCAATCGAGCCGCGACCGGTGTCGCCCGTTTCCCCCCGCGACTCCCGGCTCCGCTACTTCCTTGATGGCGCCCAACGAACCTTCCTCGCGTTGCGTTGCAACACGATCCCCATCCTCGCCACCGTGGCCGCCACCGCCATCCTCAAGCGAGACGATGAGGGGCGATGTAACGTTGTTCCTGGTACCCTGCGCCTCCAGCACGCGTTGATTGCCCCGCGCCGGCATCCCGATCCGGAGCTTCAGCGCATGTTGAAACGGATCGATCGTCTGGGCCTGGCGGTGCTCGACCCATTTGAGGTGGACCCCCAAGCTGATGAGCCCGATCCCGAATCGTACAATCTCACGGATTACGGCTACCTGGTCGAAAAGTCGTATCGGGCGGGGCGCACCATCCGCGAGCGTATCGAACTCGAATTGCTCGCCGAGTGGTCCGCCGGACGCATTGATACCACCAGCGGTGACTGGCTGGTGGTGGATGGCCGGCTCCATCAACCGAGCCCGCGGGCGATCGGCCTCGTCAAGCAATTCAGCGACGCCTATCTCTCCGGGGCCGAGGCGGCCATGATGCTAGACCTGCCACCCGGCTATCGGACAACCGCGTTCTTCCCGAGCGACAAGGGCCGCCGCGGCGGTCCCGGACCGGACGCCAGAACGCTCTGGTATCTCCGCATGTGGGATGCGGCCGGTCTCGATGCCCGCTATGCCCTGGTCAGGGTCGAAACCGGGCCGACCATTCGCTCCACGATCGAGATTGACCAGCTCACGAGCTGGCTGTGGGCCGAACGTACACCGCGAGCCACGCGGGATGCCCGCTGGGCAACCCTGCTCTACCCGGTCCACTATCTGGAACGCATCCTGAAGCGATGCCTGGACGCCGATACCCAAGGCTGGCCCAGAGGATGAGCCGAACCACCAGTTCCGGCTCGGACCGAGGAGAGACGCACCGATGAGAGACGTGTCAGAGACATCGTTTGCCCCGAATGGCGCCTCGGCCCAGCCGGTGGATGCGGCGGCACCATCGGTGTTGCTCGATCATTTCGCGGACTTGGTGGATACGCGGACGGGAATCATCGGCCGCGTTGTCGGCAGCGAGCGGGAGCCGGCCGGCAGCCATGTCTTCCACTTTTGGGCTGCCGACGATGCCTGGACGCTCGATGTCGGGCACATCGTGGTCGCCTTCTCGGAGGAAGCCGCGGTCATCGGCGTCGTCGACGAGCCCCGCCGCTACTCCGATCTGCAAACATTCCTCGACGACTATTTCGACCGCCACGCCGAGCCCGAGCTGGGGGCCGAGCAAGCCACCCTCCGGCCCGAGATCCTCGTCTTCACCGTCAACGTCCTCGCCTCCAAGCATCTCCGGGACGACGTCGACTCCCACCGGCCCGTCTTGAGCGGCCCTGTCTGGTTTGCCACCCCGGCCGCGATCGACTACGCCCTCGACCGTGACCACTTCGATGGCGTGCCGGTGGCCGCGCTGCTTCACACCAATGGCAACTTTGCCCGGGATGACCACGGCGAGATTGTCCGCGACGCCCATGCTCGCCCTGTCTTTCAGCGCTCACCAATTTGGCTCGATTCGCATTACTTACTCGGTCCCGAAGCTGGGCACGCCAACTGGACCGGTCAGTCGGGCCTTGCCACCAAGACCAGCCATGCCTTGTTCCTGATAAGCGCCGTGTTCCAGGGGCTCCAGAAAGAAGGCGAAACCGTCGCCGCCCTTATGTTCAACGTCAAAGGACCGGACCTGCTCTTCCTCGACAAGCCAGTTCATCCGGAGCCCGACATGGCAGCCGCCTACGCGACGGAAGATGCCCGCGGATTGACCGAGCAAGATCTTGCCGCCTATACGGCGCTCGAGCTAGCTCCTGAACCCTTCAAAAACTTTCGGATCTTTGCGCCGTTCAAGCCTGGGCAGGTACCGGAGCACCACGGCAGCCAAGCCGTCTACCTCGATCGCGAACGCACGGCGGGCGCCCTCAACACCGCGCGGGACAACCAAATCGCCGCCGCCGGTATCGTTTACCCAATTCTGTGGCAACTCGACGCCCTGCTCTGGCAGCCGCACAAAGTCTTCGAGCGCGACGACCTCGACGACAAGCTGTTTGGATTCGTCTTCGAGCTCCGGGAAAGCGGCATCTCGTCGCTTCGTCAATTTGAGACTCGCCTGGAAGAGATTGATGGCTATTTCGCGGCAAACCCTTCAGCGACAGAATGGCGCGGACACCATAAATTCACGATCCAAAAGGCGAAGAATCGCCTGAATGGGCTGCCTCAGAAGTTTGGCGGCCTCCTGTCACGGAGCGTTGTCGAATACGGCGCGCTGCCGCGGGTTGAAGACCAGTTCGAGGACCAGGAGATTCGCGTTGTCGATATCGCCGGCTGCAATACGAATGTGCAGGATGTCCTGGTGTCGTCGGTCATCAACCGAATCTGGAAGCTGGCCGAGAAAGACGAGCTTGGCGTCGACAAGGTCATCATCTTTGTCGATGAGCTGAATAAATACGCGCCGAGCGGTGGCGAAGGAGGGCTGCGGGACACGCTGGTCGATATTGCCGCTCGCGGTCGCCATCTCAACGTTGTCCTCTTTGGCGCCCAACAGTTCCGCTCGAAAGTTGACGACGAGATCCTCGGTAACTGCGGCACGTCGCTCTACGGCCGGGTCGGTGACGAGGAACTGACGAACTCTGCCTATCGTTCGCTGTCCGACACGGTCAAAGCCGAGTTGCTCGGTCTGCGAAAGGGCCGGCTCCTGGTGCGCCATGCCCACTTTCGCGCCCCGCTCTTCGGTCAGTTCCCCCATCCCCCCACCATTCCCGGCATCAAAGGCCATCGCATCTTCAACCAGCAAGCCGCGCCCGGACGACCAAATGGACATGTCAGCGACGGACTCTTTCGGTTGCTCCAAGAACAGATGGGGAACAACGCACCGAAACAGTCCGAGGTTCGCACCGCGTGCCATGGTATCCCCGGCGAGCCGATGGCTGATTTCTTGGTCGTTATGGTAAACAAGATACAGGTGGAGCGGGCCAATCCTCGCTTCGATGCTTGGCGATTTGCCCAATCCGGAATCCGTAACCTTCGCGCCAGGGACTATCAATGACCCACCGCCCACTCCGCATCGCCCACCTCGCCGATTCGCATCTTGGCTACCGGGCTTTGGGCCGAAGCTGTCCCGAGACGGGCCGCAACCAACGGTCGGTTGACATTGAGCGGTCGTTCATGGCCGCAATCGACGACATCTTACGCCGGGACGTCGATCTCATTCTCCATGCCGGTGATCTCTTCCATCACACCCGGCCCTCCTGGTCCACCCTGCGCTGCTTCGTCCGCACGATGCGCCGGGTCGAAGCGGCAGGCATTCCTACCATCATCATTGGCGGCAATCACGACACCCCCAGGCTCCGCACCACGGGGTCGGTCTTCGGACTGCTCGAGCTTGCCTTACCCGGCATGACCTTCGAGGCAGGTTACGAAATCGTTGAATTCCCCTTCAAGGAGCAAACCCTCACCGTGCATGCCGTGCCGCATGGATCGTTGACCGGGCCGGTGCCACCGTCTCCCCTTCCCGATACCCGGCACCGGAATGTGCTCGTCACCCACGGCCTAACCCCTGGCGCCCAAGTCCTCGGCCGGATGGGCAACGAGCCTGGAGAAACGGTGTTGGCCGCCGACCTCCTCGCCCACGACCTTGATTATGTCGCGTTAGGCCACTTTCACATCGCCGGCGACCAGGGGCGCAACGCCTGGTACGCCGGCAGCACCGAACGCATAGGTTGGGGCGACGAATTGGTGAAGCCCGGCTACCTGATCGTCACGCTTGGCGACCCAGGCGCCGTGCCCGAGATCGAGGTCATCCCCATTGAGTCCGCCCGGCCCATGAAATCGCTCCATCCAATCACCGGCGAAGACCGTACTCCCGAGGAGCTGGCGGACACGATCCTCGATCGCTTGCGCGCGCTCGACATGCCCAACGCCATGACCCGGATCGAGCTCCGCGACACGACGCGCCCGGTTCGGCGCGAGGTTGAATCCCTCGTCCAGCGTCAGGCCGGGGAACTCGTCTGGTCGATCCGTGTCTATGCCGCGTCGGATGTCCGCGCCCTGTTCAACCAACCCGTGGGGGACCAGCCGATCGCTGACCTGGACACCCTATTCCGTGACTTCGTCGACCAGCGTGAGCGCGATCTCACCTATGACCCGGTGTTCGCCACCGCATTCCGGGAGCGCGGCACCGCCGCGATCCACGAGGCCCAAGTCCAGGCCGAGGAGTCCGCCGCCGCCGCGGAGACGGCCGCATGATCCTCGTCGAGCTGCACCTGGAGAATTACAAACAGTACGCTGGACAACATCTGATCAAGTTTCCCTCGCATGGCGCGGTCGGCATCATCGGCAACAACGGGGTCGGCAAGACGACGCTCTTCGAGGCGATCGAATGGTGCTTGTACAATCCGCGCCACATTCCGAATGACGAGATCCCGCCGCGCGGCGGGGTCGGCGATACGCGGGTCAAGCTGGTGCTCGAAGACCCGCGGGATGGAGTCCGCTATGTGATCGAGCGGGTCCGGCGCCGGCGGGGAGTCGAGGCCGAGATCTACCGGGCGGATCAGCCGGATGTGCCGATCGTCAAGGGCAGCCGCGACGTGACCGAGTACGTCAAGCGGCGGCTGATCGGCTTGGGCCACCGGGCGTTTGTCTCCACCTTCTTCACCCGCCAGAAGGAGCTATCGTTCTTCGGCGATCTGAAAGAGACCGAGCGTCGCCGTGAGGTTGCCCAACTGCTCGGCTTCGAGACAATCCGCGCCGCTCAAGCAATTCTCGGGCTCGACCGTAAGACCGCTCGCGACGATGCGCTGCTCCTGTCCCGCCAGTATGAAGAAGAACGGAAAGACCGCGACTTCGTGGCGGAGGCCGCGCAAGCGGATACGGCCATCGCCGCCACGAGCGCCGCGTCGCGCGCCGCCGCGGAACTAGTTACCCACCGCGAAGCGGGCCATTCCGCGGCGCGATCCGAACTGGAGCGGTGGAATGCGCTAGAACGCGAAGACGCCGCCATGGCAAGCGACATCGAACGCCTGGCTGGGAATCTCCGAGCCGCCGACACTGACTACCGGAACGCTGCCGACAACCTTGCCCGGCTCGACGCCCTTGAACTGGACCGGCAGGCGCTTCTCCCTCGACGCGACGCTGAGCCCGCGGCACATGAGCGGCTGCTAACCCTTGACACCGATCAAGAACGCTTTCTCCGCTTGCAATCGTACGCGGAGTCGGCGCGGCGTTCACGATCCACAACCGATGATGTCAT
>JACCYK010000391.1 GCA_013696525.1 Chloroflexia bacterium | reverse complement strand
AAGATCGAGATACGTCTTGTTGTAGGGCGTGGCCGAGAGCAGGATCACGCGGCTGTCGTTCGCCTGAATATACTCCCGAATGGCGCGATACCTGCGGCCCTCCGGATTACGAAAATTATGACTCTCGTCGATCAACACGACCCGATAGCGGCGGAGGTTCGGTAGTTGCTGAATCGCCTCGCTGCTCGGCAGGACCTTGGCCATCAGCCGGTACTTGTCAACATAGGATTCCCACATCGATCGCAGATTCGGTGGGCAAATGATCAGCGTGTCGGCTCCCTGATCGTCATACAGGACCCGGGCCAGGGCCGTCGCCATCAGCGTCTTACCGAGGCCAACCACATCGCCGATCATCACGCCTCGTCGCTTGTTGATGTGCTGCGCCGCGATCTTGACCGCCGCTCTCTGGAACTCGAACAGGTCCGCCGCGATATCGGCCGGAATCGTGAACTCCGAGAGCCCGGCCCGGGCTTCTTGTGAGAGGTGATACACCATCTTCATGTAGACGTGATACGGCGGGATCAACGTCTCCCGCGCCCAGCTCTCCTCAATGATCGTGACCAGCTCGTCCGAGATATCGAGGCATTGGCGATCGTTCCACCGATTGTCGAACCACTGTTGCAGCTTGACCGCGGCATCGTGCTCGACCACATCAACGTTCAGCTCGCCCTGCTTCGAAAGGCCGGCATTGGTCAGATTACTGCTGCCCAGATAGCCGACGGTCGGTGCGATGGTGTCCTGCCGGTGAACGAGGTAGAGCTTCGCATGGAGCGCATGCCGGAGGAAAAGCTTGATCTGTACCGTACCCTCGCGGATCTGCCGGGCCAACTGCCGGAGCGCCTGCTCGTCTCTGTTTGTCGGCGCTCCATACGTAAGCTGTTCCCGGAACTTCTCAGCCATCTCCCGCTTCAAGCGGATGACCGACTGTTGATCAGGATTCTCCGGCTCGGCGGTGAAGCCGAAGTCGCGCCGGACCTCATCCTCAGCCAGCCGTTGCATCCCAACCAGCACCCGGCAAACCAGGCGATCCTCCCCAGTCAGGGCATCGACGTAATCCGCCAACCCCGCCCAGCCGCGCAGATTGAAATACCCGATACAGAAATCCGCCCGGATTGCGCCCGCCATCGTCTGCCGGAGTGCTCCGAGCAACAGCCCATCCTCGGAAAGGTTGTCGAAAATACGAGGCATCGCCGTTGATCCCCTTATGGTGTGATCCGGCGATGATGAAGGAGAAGTCGCGAACCCGATCACCCGAAGCTTGTTGTACCAATCATGCCGTTGGCCGCAGTATCGACGATGCGCGATTCCACGCACAACCTCCTGACTTGAATTGGGCCTGGTTCACATGGTGGTCTTCAGGCCAGCCTGCCATTCGGCGGTCAGCCCCCAACCAGCCACACCGCCACCCCGATCACCCCGCCGGCCAGCACCAGCCAGGCCGAATTGACCTTGTAGCGGACCAGGACCACCGCCGCGATCACCGCCAGCGCCGCCGTCAGCCAGTCGATGATCGCGTCCCGGGCCAGCACCCAGGTGACGGCCGCCATCAACCCCAGCGCCGCCACGTTCACCCCGTCCAGCAGCGCCGCCGTCCACCGCGCCCGCCGCAACCGGGGCACCAATGGGTGGAGCAGCGCCACGAACAGGAAGGAGGGCAGGAAAATCCCCAGCGTGGCCAGTACCGCCCCCGGGAACCCGGCCACCACGTAGCCGACGAAGGTCGCCGTCGTGAACAGCGGCCCCGGCGTGAACTGGCCGACCGCCACGGCGTCAAGCAACTGCTGGTCGGTCAGCCAGCCATAGCGCACCACGAAGTCGTTCCGCAGGAATGCCAGCAAGACATACCCGCCGCCATACAGCACCGCCCCAATCTTCAAGAACAGCAAAAAGAGCGTCACCAGGCTGACGGACGATGCCGCGGCCTGTACCGCCAGCACCGGGATCGCCGGCAACGGCAAGCCGAGCAACGGCAGCAGGATCGCCATCGTGCCGCCGCCGCGGCGGCGCTGGACCAGCTCGCCCACGAACACGAGCAGGGCGCCACCGAAGAGGACGACCAGCTCGTTCATCCCCAGCAGGTAGAGCACCAGCGCCCCAACCCCCACGATCGCCAGCAGCGGCCCCTTGACCGCGGTCCGAAAGAGCCCCCACAACGCCTGGGCGATGACCGCGATGATGACCGGCTTGATCCCGTACAGCACCCACTCGACTTCCGGGGTCGCCCCGAACCGGACATAGACCCAGGCAAAGATGAGCACGATCACGGCGGCCGGTAGGATAAACAGACCGCCGGCGATGATGAGACCCCGCCAGCCGGCCCGCAGGTGGCCGATGTGCATCACCATCTCGGTCGAGTTCGGCCCGGGGATCAGGTTCGTCGCCCCCACCAGGTCCAGGAAATACTGGTCGCTCAGCCAGCGCCGCCGCCCCACCGCCTCTTCCCGCAGCATCGCGATGTGCGCCGCCGGCCCGCCGAATGCCGTGAACCCAAGTTTCAACGCCAGCCGCGCCACCTCACCGGCCGAGCCTGGCCCCCCCGGCTCCCGCGCGGGCGATGATGATTCGTCCGCCCCCGTCGCTTCCGACATAATTCCCCTACCCCTGTCCCGCGCTTCGCCCGCCGCG
>JACCYK010000369.1 GCA_013696525.1 Chloroflexia bacterium | reverse complement strand
CGGTGCATCCGGCGGTGGCGCATTCCCCATTGATGCAGAAGTCGGTCGCTCCGGGGCACCGCGAGTTCTGGCACCGACCGCAGCGGCCAGGATCGGTGAGCAGGGCGACGCACTGATTGTCTTGTTGGCAGCAGGTCTGACCGTCCGGGCAGTCGCGGCTGGCGCAGCACTTCTCGCAGCGCCCGTCGCCGCAGTCGCGCCGCCCCGCCCGACAGCGGCATGTCGTGTTCTTGCAGGTGGCCCCCTTGCAACACTTCTTGCCGTTGCCGCACGTCGTCCCAACCTTCTTGCCGGCGGCGGCCGCCTCCTCCTCCCGCCCAACGACACCGGCCGCACCGGCGGCCAGGGCCGAGACGAGCCGGCGCCGCGAGATCGTCGCGACAAAGGTACGAGTCAACTGATCGAACCGGGAACCGTCCATGATCTCGCCTACGATCTTGGCCGTGGCGGTCCGCGGGGCCGCCCGTTATGATGTGAATCGCGGCTTTTGCCCAATTCCATAATTCGTATGAGATAGGCGAATCACCTCCTTCGTCCACGGGCGTGGGCATGCCGGCTGACCCGGCGGGCCTAACCGCCGAACCGGCCCGGCGTCGAGCCGATCGTGGCGCCCGCGCTAGCCGTTGCCTCGCCACGGACGGGTGGCAAGGATCGGCTCAACCTTTCCAGGCCGGCTGCCTGGGGTGAACTTCATCCTTGAAGATGTCGAAGCTCTTCCACTCCGGCTCCAGCGGCTCGCGGCCGGGACGAGGCGCGTAGGGCGATTCCTCGGCCAGCCGGAGATGCGGGATGTAACGCGGGCAGTTGGGAAAAATCGCCCGCGCCTCGACCCGCACGATCATCTGCGCCCCGACCGTCTCGGCCAGCAGCGGATCGTCACGGAAGACGCGGGCGGTGCCGTTGACGCGGAGCCGGTGCGGCCGGTCGTGCATGGCGATAAAGAGCAGGCCGACGTTCGGATTGACGGTGAGATTGCCCAGGCTGCGGAACATGCCGTTGCCGTCGTAATTGGGGAAGGCCAGCTCCGCTGGGCCGGTGACCCGGATGAAGCCTGGTGGGCCGCCTTTGAACGAGCAATCGGGGCGCCCTTCGGCATCGGCGGTGGCGAGGAAGAAGTAGATGACGCTCTCGATGAAGCGCTGGTCCTCCTCGATGAAGACGGTGCGGTTGAACGATTCGAGCCGGGCGGCGATGCGCTCGCTCTGGAACTCGGCTTGCAAGCGGCGGCTGCCATCGTGGTAGAACGTGCGCTCTGTCATCTCCATGCTCTCCGATCGACGAGGACATCGACTGGCCGGGGGAACTCGGGTGACCGGGGCTCGAACGCGGATGAAACGGGGTGGCGGCGCCTCCTCTTTTTACCTACTAATAGGTTAGGAGACATCTTACCTACTAGTAGGTTATAATATCAAGAGGGTAGCTCGTTCCGATTTTCGGTCACCGCTTCAAGGTCGCAAAGGGGTTCCGGCCGGTACGGGTTCGAACGTTCAGATACGAATGGGGAGAAGCAACCTCGTGAGCGGACCAGCGACACGAACCGATACGGCTGAGCGCGTCCTCGAACTGGCCGAGCGTCTGGTCCAGACCCGCGGCTTCAACGGGTTCAGCTACGCCGATATCGCCAAGGGCCTCCAGGTGACCAAGGCCAGCCTTCATTACCACTTCCCGACCAAGGCCGAGCTTGGCCTGCGCCTGATCGAGCGCTACGGCGACAATTTCGCCCTGGCGCTGGCGGCGATCGACGAGGATGAGGCGAGCGCGGCGGCGAGGCTGCGCCGGTACGTGGGCATCTACGCCGGTGTCCTCAACGCCGGCCGGATGTGTCTCTGCGGCATGCTGGCGGCGGACTACATGACCCTGCCGGAACCAATGCGGACCGCGGTCACCCATTTCTTCGAGGCGAACGAGCGGTGGCTGGCCGCCGTGTTGGAGCAAGGCCGGGCCGAAGCGGAGCTGCGCTTCGCCGGCGATGCGGTCGAGGTCGCCCGCCTGCTGGTTGGTTCCCTGGAAGGGGCGATGCTGGTCGCCCGCTCCTTTGGCGAGGCCAGCCGGTTCGAGGCCATCGCCGACCGGCTGCTGGCCGACCTGCTCGTTGCCGAGCCCGAACGGGCCCTGGTTGGCTAGGCCTCGTCCGTGGCTGGCGCGGCGGCCGCGCCGGACTCGATCAGGGCGGTTGCCTCGGCGGCGGTGTAGCCCGCTTCGCGGAGGATCGCGATGGTGTGCTCGCCCAATACCGGGGGCGGCCGCCGGGCTTCCACCCGTGAGCCCTGGAAGTGGTAAGGGGCGCCGGTCTGCTTGATCTCGCCGGCGGTGGGGTGCAGTGTCTCCTGGATCAGGTCTTGGGCCCGCACCTGGGGGTCGGCGATGACCTCGGCCAGGTTGCGGATCGGGCCGCAGGGGACTGCCGCCGCATCGAGCCGGGCCACCACGTCGCTCGCCGGCAGGGTCAGCAAGGTCGTCTCCAGCTCGGCATAGAGGGCCGCTTTGTTCGTGATCCGATCACGATTGCTGGCAAAGCGGGGATCGTCGGCCAGCCGCTCGAGACGAAGCGCGGCGCAGAACCGGGACCAGATGGCGTCGTTGCCAACCGCGATATTGACGTGCCCATCGGCCACGGCGAAGGTGTCGTAGGGGGCGATCATCGGGTGCGCGTTGCCGAGCGGGCCCGGCACGGCGCCGGTGGCGAAATGGCTGCCCGCCTGGTAGGTCAGCATCGCCACCTGGCCGCCGAGCATCGAGGTGTCGATGTAGCGGCCTTCGCCGGTCCGCTCCCGCTCGTAGAGGGCGGCGGCAATCGCGTAGGCGGCGAACATGCCGGCCGCGATATCGGCGACCGGCACCCCCAGCCGGGTCGGCGGCCCACCCGGATGGCCGGTGATGCTCATGATCCCGCTCATCCCCTGGACGATCAGATCGTAGGCGGTGCGGTCGAAATCGGGGCCCGACTGACCAAAGCCCGAAATCGAGGCATAGACAAGCGCCGGGTGGCGAGCGGCGGTCGCCGCGTAGCCAAATCCCAGCCGGGAAAGGGTGCCGGGGGAAAAATTCTCCATCAGGACGTCGGCCCCGGCGAGCAGGCGCCAGAGGACCGCTTTGCCGCCGTCCGTCTTGAGGTCGAGCGCGATCGAGCGCTTGTTCCGGTTGACCGAGAGGAAGTAGACCGACTCCTCGGCGATGAACGGGGGCCCCCAGGATCGGGTATCGTCGCCCCGGCCGGGCAGCTCGACCTTGATCACGTCGGCGCCGAGATCACCCAGCATCATCGAGCCGTACGGTCCCGTCATTACCCGGGTCAGGTCGATCACCCGGACCCCGGCCAGCGGCAACGGCCGGGTACGGTCCGACTCTGACTCACCCGGGGATCCCGCCATGTCACGCGCCTCCTTGCCGGCTCGAACCACCGGCGTCCTGGCCGACGATTGTAGCAGTGGTTCGTTGGGGGGCGCCGTGCGGGCGCGACATGAGGACCCGCCGGCATTTCACCCGGACTCGGGATACGCTAGTCGCGGGTATCACCCGGCGGCTCGTCGACGGACGGCCGCGGCGGCCGAGGATTGTTTGGGAAAGGGTTGTCCATGCGGATCGCGCTGATCGCGGACATTCACGGCAACTTGGCGGCGCTCGACGCGGCCTTCACCGAGATTGAGCGGGCCGGGGTCGATCAGGTCGTCTGCTTGGGGGATGTGGCGGCGACGGGGCCGCAACCGCATGAGGTGGTGGCCGAGCTGCGTCATCGCGGCTGCCCCGTGGTGATGGGGAATGCCGACGCCGAGCTGCTCGCTTCCGATGCCGGCCCCGGGCCCGACCCGGCGACCGAGGAGGGGAAGCTGGCCGAGCTGGCCCGCTGGGGCGCCGCCCGTCTCGACGCCGATGATCTCGCCTTCATCCGTTCCTTCCCGCCCACGATCAGCATCGTGATCGAACCGTTCGCGGAGCTGCTCTGTGTCCACGGTTCGCCCCGCGACTTCAACGACGTCATCCGGGCGACGACGCCGGCGGCGGCGCTCGACCCAATGCTGATGCTCGACCCCGAGCGGTGTCCCGCCGTCATCGCCGGCGGCCACACCCACGTCCCGCTGCTGCGGCCCTATCGCGGCACGATCCTCGCCAACCCCGGCAGCGTCGGCAGCCCCCACGAGGAATGGCCGGATGGCCGGACGATCGTGGCCGCCTACGCGTCATTCGCGATCCTCAGCATCACGCCGGGGCACCAGAGCCTGGCGTTCCACCGCGTGCCCTACGATCAGTCGGTCACCATTCGCGCGATGGATGAGCAAGGGATGCCGTTCGCCGACTGGGTGGCGTCGGATTGGCAATGGACGTTGGAACAGCCGTGATCACCCGCCTGAATCGGTCTCCCCGGCCGGCTCGAAATTGATCGAGTAGCCGGCGAAGCGGCACTCGCGATGGATCTGGTCGTGTTGCTTGCCCCGCCAACAGCAGGAGGCGCAGTGAGCGGCGTAGAAGTGCTGAAAGAGCGGCTCCGCCATCATCGTCAGCGGCCGGTCGATCGCCAGCCGCTCGTACTCGGCGCGCACCATCGGCTCGATCGCGGTGTCGAGACAGGATGGATAGGGGATCGGATGCTCCACCCCCGAGATCCGGTCGCGGAAGATAAAGACCCGCGAGGTGGTGCCGGGTTGGGGCTCGGTCTCCACCTCGGTGACCAGCTCCAGGGCGCCCCAAACGACGCCGGCTCGGGCCGCCAGGTATTGCAGCAACCGGGCCCGATCAATCGACTCCCCCGCCAGACGGTCCAACAACGGGCGGACCCGGCGCACCATCTCCTCGGTCGATTTGTACGCCATCTCGGTCTCCATGCGCCTCAACCAGCTCCGACGTGGCGGGCCGCCGGCAACGCTTCGGCGCCGATCCGCTCAATCGCGGCGAGCGGGTCGGCGGCGGGGGGTTGGACGATGAACTCGGTCACGCCGGCCTCGCGGAAGCGTCCCACGAAATCGAGGAACGCCTCGGTCGAGTCCCACGGCCGCTCGTCGGTCAGGATCCCCGGCACGTAGAGATGGGACCGCAGGATCGTTGCCGGGTCGCGCCCGATCGCGGCGCATTGCTCGTCCAGGACGCGGTTTCGCGCCGTCATCTCGGCGACGGTGCCGGTCGAGTTCCAGCGATGGGCATACTCGGCGACGATGCGCAGCATCTTCGGGCCATGGGCGCCGAGCGTGAAGGGCGGCCGCGGCCGCTGCAGGGCGGGGGGCCGGAAGGGCGCCTCCCGCAATTGATAGTACCTCCCGTCGTAGCTGGTGATCTCTTGCGTAAAGAGGAGATGGCACAGCTCGACCGCTTCCCGGAAGCGGTCGACCAGCTCCTTGGCGGCCGGCAGCTCCAGACCGAACATCTCATGCTCCGGCGCGAACCAGCCCGCGCCGAGGCCGAACTCCAGACGGCCGCCGGAGAGATGATCGACGGTGACGGCTTCCTTGGCCAGCAACGGTGGGTGGCGAAAGGTGTTGCAGGAGACGAGGATGCCGATCCGGACCCGATCCGTCACCGTCGCCAGGCCGGCGAGCAGGGTCCAGGCTTCGAAGATCGGCCCCGAGCGGTTGAAGGGGGGAATGAGGTGGTCCGGTAACCAGCAACTGTCGAAGCCGAGCGCCTCGGCCCGTTGCCAAAGCTCGACCATCTCCGGCCACGGCCGGGTCGCGGTTGTCTGGATCCCGAACTGGAGCGCCTCACCCACCGTCTGTCCCTCCCCCACGCGCGACGTGCCTCCACGCCCGTGCCGTGCAGCATATCAGCGAACCGGCTCGCGAGGGGAGCGGCGGCTGAGCTGCCGAGTCTTCGCGGGCCGGCTGGGGGCGAATGGGCGAACGCCCGCTTGACACCGTGGCACGCGGCCTGTATTGTGCAAACTGTCAACAGTTTCCGGTTCCAGACGCGGGAGGGTCGGCGCGTGATTCCCGTGAACGGCGACATCGGTCGAGTTGATGAGCGCGGTCCGGTCCCTGACGGCGGGCCGGGAGATGACCGGGCGCTTCGCCATGATGTCTACGCCGTCATCGTGGAGTGGATCCATCAGGGTGCGTTGCGGCCGGGCGATCGCGTCAGCGAAGCCGCCATCGCGCGGGAGTTGGGGATCAGCCGGGGGCCGGTGCGGGAGGCGATGAGCCGCCTTGACCACGAAGGGCTCGTCGTGCGGCGGCCCCGGCGCGGCGCCGTGGTGGCCCAACTCACGGCCAAGGACCTCGGTGATATCGCGGCCGTCCGCCAACTCATCGAAGGCCACGCGGCGCGGTGTGCCTGTCAACGGTTGACGCCGACCGACGCGACGGAGCTGGAGCGGTTGATCGCGGCGATGCGGGCGACGGCGCGGGCGGGGCGCTGGACGGAAACGGCGTCGCTCAACGCCCGGTTTCATCAGACCGTGGTCCGAATCGCGGACAATACGCTCCTGAGCAAGGTGTGGCAGAC
>JACCYK010000366.1 GCA_013696525.1 Chloroflexia bacterium | reverse complement strand
GCCGCACCCAGGCCTCGCCCGCCCGGTCCGCTCGAACGTCCGCTCCCTCCGCGTCGCGGGTCTGGCCGATGGCGCCGGGTACCTATGATCTCAGCCAGCCATTTGGCTGCGTGCCGCGGCTCCTTGGCTACTACCCGGTTGTCCCTGGTTGCCCGGCGGAGGCGCCGGCGGTGCATGACGGCCTCGATTTCGCGGCGCCCGAGGGGACGCCGATCTATGCCGCCGCCGCCGGTTGGGTCACCGCCGCCGGCCCGGACCGGGCCAGCGGGATCGCCAACACGCGGATCGTGGTTCAGCACGACGGGGCGAACGAGGGGTACGCCACCGAGTATATTCACTGGATCGCGACCTACGTTGAAACCGGGGACTATGTGCAAGCCGGTGAAGCCATCGCCGAGGTCGGTTCGGTCGGGTATTCGACCGGCCCCCACCTCCATTTCACCGTCGTCGAGTTCGCGACAAACGAACGCATCGACCCGGTACGCTGGCTCCCGGCGACCTCGCAAAGCGGCGCCTACCTAGGGCGACTGCCTGGCCGCGACCTGGTCAGCTTCACCAGAGAGAACGTCCCGGTGCCTGACTATGCCGATCCCGCCCCGCCGCCGGTCCCCAGCGCCCAACCGGTCCCCGCCGCGCCTGCGGCCGTCGATCAAGCGCCGGCAACCACGCCGTCGGCCGCCGACAACGAACCGGCTGCCGTCGAACCCACCGCCGCCGCGCCAACGCCGGTCCCCACCGCTCATGTTGACCGGGCCGACGCGGCCGGCCCATCCAGAAACGGCCGGGACGACGACAAGCGAGACCGGCGGCAGCGCGACGAAGAGCCAGCGTCAACCGCGGAGCAGCCAGTGCCGGCCGCGGCCGCGCCGCCGCCATTGGTGCCCGACGTCCCCCTCAACCCGATGGTCACCACGCCGGTCCCCGCCGCCGATGGCGAGGACGCTCGCAAGCGCAAGAACAAGCACGATCGCTAATAAAAGGTGACAACGGCCGCCGCCGACTACGCGGTGCCGTCGTTGCCGATCCCCGTAGCCGGTGGCCGCTCATTGGGTTCCGCGATGGCGCGAAAATCGCCCTCCAAGGCGAGGCGCACGGCCGCGAAGCGGAGCGCCAGCGTCTCCAATGCCTGGCGCAGCGTCTCTCGTTGCGCCGGACCCGCGTTCGGACGCAGGCTCGGATAGATCGAGGCGGTCAGCAGGCCCCGCAACTCCACCACAAAGGCGCCGACCTCGTCCCGTGTCGCCTCGTTGAGATAGAGACGGCGGGCACTATACAAATCGGCAAAGGCAAAAGTGCGTTCACCAACCTCTTTCCAGTTCTCCCAGACCAGCGACTCGGGCAGGAACTCGGCGGGCGGGGCATACGGCTCGCCAGGGAGCAAAATCGGGTTCGTCACCGCCGCGAAGGCGCCCTCGAGCCGGGCCAGGAGGGCATACAGCTCCGCCGTGACGGCGACCCGCTCGCCGGTGAGCTGGCTCGCCGCCGCCTGACGCTCGCGTTCACCGAGTTGCCGCGTCAGATCGGACCGGGCGCGCTCAGCGTCGGTGAGCCGCGCCATGAGATCCGCCCGCAGTCGCTCGCTCGTTGCTTCCTGCCGCGCCGCCAGCTCGCCCCATCGCTCGTTCGCATCGCGCCCGATGTGCTCCAAGCGTCCCTGAAGCCCAAGTTGCAACGCTTCCAACTGCTGATTCAGAAGGATCAGGCGATCGTCCCCGGACGCCAGCGTGGCGCGAACCTCGGCCGTAAGCTGATCGAGGCGGCTGATCGTCTCCTCGCGGCCGGCGCTCTCCAACCGGGAACCGACCGGCTTGGCATCCTCCGGCGGCACGTCGATAACCTGCCGCGATCGTGGCCGGCCGGCCGGCCGGGGCATTCGCCGACCGGCCCACAAAGCGCCCGGCCCGGCATCGCCGCCGAGCAGGATCAGCGCCCCGAGGCCACCGGCGATCACCAGCAAGAGGATCAAGATAACGGCGGCGATTTCCACCCGATTTCCACCTTGGCACCGCGTTCGACGCGGCCGCCTAGCCGCGACACTGACTATAGCGCGACCAACGGCTGGATTCCGGGATTCGGGAGCTTATAGAGGACCAGCGCACGGCGACCGCTACTCCCAGCGAACACCGCAAACGAGCGCGTTCCCCGCCGCATCCGTCCATTGCCGCAGCTCGGTTAGCTCGCTGTCATCGACCACGAACTGGCGGCCAGTGTCAGGACAGAGCACACCGTAGGTGCAATCGCCCCGCGTTTCGCACCATTCCACCACCAGCCCGTAGGACCGGCCCTCAACCGGACCGGAGCAGAGATGGTGCAAAATCGCCCGCACGGTCGGGCTGAGCAACTCCAAATCCAGGTTGGGACCGGTGGGTTGAACGGATGCCATGTCGCCACCTCCGAGGTCTTAAGTCGTGAGTCGTACGCTAACTTCCCATAAGTATAGTAGTGATCGTCATCACTGGCGAACGAGATGCAACTCATGGCCGCGGGGCGCTGGACTTCTAGTCCAGCGTCGTGCGGGTACGAC
>JACCYK010000303.1 GCA_013696525.1 Chloroflexia bacterium | reverse complement strand
GCGACGGCGGTTGCCGCCGGCCGAGCTCCGGTTGCGTGGCGGCGTCAGCGGAACGCTGGAGATCGCGCGGGATCGGTTCGGCATCCCGCATGTCTCGGCCCAAACGACGCCCGACCTCTTTTATGGGCTGGGGTTGGCGATGGGGCAGGACCGGCTCTGGCAGATGGACGTCTTTCGCCGTCGCGGCCAGGGGCGGCTGGCCGAGATCCTGGGGTCTGAGCACGTCATCTCGGATCTGACCCACCGCACCCTGCAAAGCGAGTCGCTCGCGGGGCGTGACGCCGAGCTCCTCGACGAGTCGGAGATGATCGCGCTCGATGCCTTTGTCGGCGGTGTCAACCGGGCACTGGACGAGAGCGGCGGGCGGTTGCCGATCGAGTTCGATCTGCTCGGGTATGCGCCGGAGGCGTGGACGGTGCCGCAGATCCTGACGGCGGCGCGCGGCTTCTGGTGGCTGCTCAATGGGCGGCTGGCAAGCATCGTGGCGGGGGAGGTTGGCGGGCGCTGCTTGCCGGCGGGGCCGCTGCTCGATGCGTACCTGACCCCGGATGACGCGGATGAGACGATCGTGCCGGGCGCCGCAACGGACGGCCATGCCGCGTTCGGGGCCGACTCCACGATGACCGGGAGCAACAACTGGGCGGTTGGCGCCAGCCGGACGGCGTCGGGCGCCGGGGTGTTGGGGAGCGATCCGCACCAGCCGTTCGCGGTGCCCGCCAACTGGTACGAGTGCCGGCTGCGGGGGCCGGAGGACGACGCGGTGGGCGCGGCCTGGGCCGGGATGCCGGGGCTGTTCTTCGGTCGCAACCGGGACATCGCCTGGGGACTCACCAACAACAACGTGTCCCTGCGTGATCTCTACATGGAAGAGATTCATCCCGAAGACCCCGCCCGGTACCGGGACGGGGATGAGTGGCGCCGCTTCAGCGAGCGTCCGATCGCGGTCACGGTCCGGGGTGGTACACGGGAAACGATGACCGTGCGGGCGACGACGCGGGGGCCGGTCGTCAATCACCTGATCCCGGCGATTGAACCCACGGGTGACCCGCCGCTGTCGCTGCGCTGGGTGGGGCAGGAGCCGGTAGCGAACATCGGACCGTTGCTGCGGATGAACCGGGCCCGGGACTGGACCGGGTTCCGGGCCGCGCTCGAACCGTGGGCGATGCCGACCTTCAACTGGGGGTTTGCCGATCGCGCCGGCCGGGCCGGCTACCAATGCGCGTCGCGCGTGCCGATCCGGGGCCGCGTCACCCGGGGCTTCCGGGCGGCGAACCGGCCGGACGATGCCTGGCGCGGCTTCATCCCGTGCGACGAGATGCCCCGGATCGATCCCGGCGTAGGTTTCATCGTCAGCGCCAATAACCCGACGGTGGACGCCGACTATCCGTATGCCTTCACCGGCGCCTTCGCCTCGGGCGAGCGGGCGCGGCGGATTCGGCTCACGCTCGAGGCGGCGCGGCGGTTCGACGCGGCGGCGTGCCGGACGCTCCAGCTCGACACCTATTCGCTTCATGCCGATCAGGTGTGTGGATCGCTCCTGAACCGGACCGCCGGGCACGCGGATGACGAGGTCCGGCTCTTCGTGGAACAGATCGAGGGGTGGCCCAATCGCTACGAGCTCGACCAGACCGGTCCGGCCTTCTATGAAATGTTCATGCGCCTCTGGTCGCGGCGGGTGGCGGCTGAACGTTTCCCGGAGCATTTGCTGGGGCTGGTGACCGGCCAGGGGTCGGTCGTGGCTCGTCTGCTGGCGAACGACGATGTGCCCTGGTTCGCGGGGGACAAGAACGAAATCATCCTCGAGACCATCCGGGAGGCGGTGCGGGAGGTGAAGGCGCGGTTTGGTGAGGAGCCGGCGGGGTGGGCCTGGGGCCGGATCCATCTGGCCCATTTCACGCACCCGCTTTCCAATGAGGTGCTCGCTCCCTTCGTTGATTTCGGGCCCATGAGCATCGCCGGCACGGGCACCACGGTTCGGAACACCGGCCTGGGCGAGGCGCCGCTCTTTCACGCCGCGAGCGGGGCGGAGTATCAGCTCGTCGCCGATCTGGGTGATGACGAGGGGGTGCTGGCGAACCAGAGCCAGGGCCAGTCCGGCCAGCCGGGCAGCCCACACTATGGCGACCAGTTCCCGCATTGGGTCGCGGGGGACTACCACCGGGTGGCGTTTGATCGGGCCGCGATGGAGGGGGAGCGGACGGTGGTGGTCGTGATTGAGCCGGAGGCGACGGCTGACCAGATGCGGACCACCCCGGCAGGTGCTGGCGGGCGGGATCCCGGGATCCCGCCACCGATGCCGATCGTTGGGGGAGCGTAGCCAGAGCCGATGGGGGCGGTCCACGACGCCGTCGCTCCGCTTCGCCAGGTAGCCCACAACCCGTCGCTGTTGAAGGTGTGGCCGCGTGTGGAAGTTCAGACACATGTGAGACAGCTTGGCGGGTGAAGCGAGGGAAGCGGCCCGAGTATCTTGGTGGTGTTGA
>JACCYK010000361.1 GCA_013696525.1 Chloroflexia bacterium | reverse complement strand
CCTCGGTCCCCCTGCGCCGATACGGGACGATGTAATAGGCGGTCTCCTCCTCGTCTAGCGGCTCCACCAGCAGCGGCGTATCCGCCACGGCGCCCTTCAGCGCGGTCCACAGGCAACTTCCTTCGGGGAAGGTCGTGGTGCCCGGCAAGTCATCGGCGATGGTCTTAATCTGCCCGGGCGTCAGCAGCGGGCCAGAGGCCGCTCCCGAAACGTCGGGATCGGGCAAGCCGCCCACCTCGATGATGTGGTTGGTGGCCAGCGCACCATCGTGGCTGAGACAGATCGCGAGACGTTTATCGTGCCACAGGCCCGCCCGGTTGACCGGCCGGATGTATTTGCGGTTCCAATACTCCAGGTTCACATGATGGCAGGGCCACGACTTGTTCGCGGTCGATCCACACTGGTCGCCATCGTCGTGTGGCGTGGTATCCGCTTCCGGGTCCAGCGGCGGCCACGGGTCATGGACATGAAACCCGAGGATCGGCTCGATGCCGGTGCCCGCCGCGGCCGGGCCAACGTCCATTTGCTTGACCGTGATCCAGTGCGCGCCGGCGCTCCGGACCACGATCGGCGCCGCCTCGAGGCTCGCATCCTCCATGGTCGCGCGCACGACCTGCAACAGGTCCGCCGCACTATCGCAGATGAACAGGATGAACCGCGTCCCCGGATGGTTCGGCTGCCCCTGCCAATGGGCGTCCCATTCCGCGTTGAGCGTGGTCACCAGCCCGTCCGGGAACGAGTTCCAATTGCCCGTGTCGCCGCCCGGAGACGAGTTGCTGTCGTCAAACAGCTCCTTCTGCGTCAAGGCGCTGATGCCGACGCCGGCGCCCCGCAGCACCATCATGGCGCAAGCCGCCCCACAGTAGACATCGGTGTTCTGCTGATGAAATGAAAGATTAACCGGATTTGCCATTGGTCCCCTCACCATCACGACGCGCCGCGGGGGGAGCAACCACCCCGCCGTCAAGCCGGCCGCCGCGGCCAGGCCCTGGCCAAGGAACTCGCGGCGACTGATCCGATTTCGGGCAATCAATTGGTCCTCCGCGGCACCGAAAACTTCAGTCCTGAAAGGACTTTCCGGTGCTCAGCGCGGAATCTATTCCAGCGCGCCGCCAACGCGGCGTGTCGGTAGCACAAGTATGTATCCGAACCTCGTATGAGGTTGGCGATCAGCGGTCAACTCGACCACCGCCGCCGGGCCGGAGCGCGGCCCCTGTCCTCAACATCGCCCGCCATAGACGCTTGCCTGTTACGCTTTAGTAGCATATGATGCGGTGGAACACAAATCAAGCAAACCGCACATCACGAGTTGGTCGTTCCTGAGAATTGCGGCAGTTCGTCGATGAGTGATCTCGCCTCACGCCGTCGCCCGCGCTCGGAGGAGATCGACCGCTGCCAGCATCGCGCTCCACGCGCGACGAGACTTTGGTGAACCTGGCTCGAAGTTAACCGGTGAGGAGCACAGGATGAGACGTCCCGATCGTTTCTGGCCCAGCTTGAGCCTCATGCTGGCAATCCTCGTCTCGCTGGCCGCCGTCTCGGCGACGCTGGCCCAAGATTCACCGGCGCCGGTGGCGCCCTGTGGCGCCGATGTCGGCCCCCCCGAGCCGCCAATGCCGGCCGGCCTGGTTCGCGAGATGCGGTTTGCCACCCCCATCCCCGATGCCCCGGAGGCTACAGAAGCGGTAACGACCCTCGTCTGCATCGCCCAGAACACGGTCGTCACCTATGAGCTAGACACGGGGCCGCCGACGACCGAGATCGGCCAAGAGTACACCGCGCTCCTCGTCATCGTCGAGGGCGAGCTGCAAATCAGGCTGGACGAGGGCTGCGCCCGTGACCCCGGCGGCGATACCTGCACCGTCACCCACGGCACCGCCACCTTCCGCACCGCGGACGATCCATTGACCCCGGTCGACATCACCGCGAACTGGACTCCGATCCCGCCCGGCAGCATCGTCACCCTCGCCGACGTCACCATCTCCATCCAAACAACCACCACGCCAGTCCGCCTCCTCGCCTCAGGCGTAGTCGTGGACCCCGGCGCCGGCGGCGCTTGCCCCTGTATGAAATGGCCACCGTGACACGCCTCTTTAGCATCCAACAATCTGATTCGGAGGACAGAAATCGTGGCGCATCGCAATTGCCGCTGCCTGCGTTCGGTTCTCAACGCTGAATTTCCCCAGAATGTTCGTTACATGGTTCGCCGCTGTGCGTATCGTGATTGACAGTGAGTCCGCGATCTGCTGGTTGCTCAGCCCGCTCGCGATTAGGCACAGCACTCGTTGCTCTTGTCTGGTCAAGTGGCCCACGCTTGCCAACGCTCGCTGCGGAACAATCGTTTTGGGCGCCGCAACCGGAACCTCGATCTGGTTCATCAAGTCAGCGGCGGCCAGCAGGCTGGAACGTCTCCCCCGCTCTCGGGCCAGGATGAACCGCTGCTCACCCAACGCACGCCGGGCCACAGCGAGCGCCTGGGCACGGCTCGTCTCTTCGTGGGGCGGTGCGCGAAACCCGGTTGCAGTCAGCCACGCCTCGATCGCAGTCAGAGCTTGAACCGTCAACTCCGGCTTCTGTAGCCGGAGCAAGACGCGGGCCAGGCCAGCAACCGCATCGGCAAAGCGCACGTCCACGGAACGAGCCTCTTGCAGCAGACGCAGCCCGGTTTGGAAATGATCAATTGCAAGGAGCAGGTCCTGTCGCAGTAGGGCGACCTCCCCTAACTCACAGTGAATTGCTCCCTGTCCAAGACTGATGTTCGTCTGTTCGAGCCGCGCCAGGCTCCATTCGAGGAGATCCGTCGCCTCATCCAACCGTCCCTCTAGGCGGTAGACACGGCCCAACTCCATGATGTCGAACGCAATGTATGAGACATCCCCGAGCTGTTCGCGGAGCCCACGCGCTGTATCAAGATATGCTTTTGCTTCCTTATATCTGCCGATCCTACCCATAAGGATGCCAAGATCGGCTGAGACCTGACCAGTTCCTGCCGGATCATCAATCTGCTGATAGTACCTAAGGCTTTCTTCGAGATAGGCGCTGGCCTCCGCGTAGTTACCCATCTCCGCTGCCACATTACCCAGGCAGCTAAGCGAGCCGGAAATGCCCCCTTGATGCCCCAGACCGCGAAAAATTCTGAGGCTTCGCTGGTAGTATCGAATCGCCTCTGATGCGTCGTTCTGCGAAAAGTGTCCAAGCAGAAAGTGTGCACCGGCGACATCATAGGAATCGACATCTCCAGCCTGTGCTACGGCCCGTGGCAGCCAAACTCTTGCCTCTACCTCCCGCCCGCGTAGGAGCCAAAAGTGAGCCAACTCGTTGCAGATTCTGAGGGCAAGCGTCGGTTTACCTTGATCTGACTCCAGCAGCCAATGCAACGCGGCACGGAAGTTATTCTGCTCGGCTTCCAAGTGGCTGATCCACACCCCCGGCTCAGGTTCGCGCAGCTCAACCCGCAATCGCTCGGCAAACGCGAGAAAATACTCCGCGTGCGCCAGGCGGGTTTCCGCCTCTTGATCCAACGCCGCGAGTTGCGACAGGCCAAACTCACGGACCGGCTCCAGCATCGTGTAGCGTGACCCCGTGCCGTCGCGGTCGTTGAAGCGAAGCAGGCTCTTATCCACCAGCGAGGCCAGCCGGAGGATGGTCGCGATGTCGGATGCCGGGGCATCGAGGGGCTGGCCGTCTCCGGCATCGCCAGCCTCAAAGCGACGGATGCAGACCTCGGTTGCCGCCTCGATCGTGCAGCCGCCGGCGAAGACCGACAACCGGTGGAAGAGTGCTTGCTCCTCCGGCTCCAGCAGGTCGTAGCTCCAGCGCACGGCGTCGCTCATCGTTCGCAGCCGGACCGGGAGATCGGGGGCACTACCCGCCATCAGCGGCAGCAGATGCTCAACGTTCGTCGCGATCGCCTTCGGTGACAGATGTGCCACCCGCGCCGCCACCAGCTCGATCCCGAGCGGCATGCCGTCGACCCGGCGGCAGATCGTCGCCACGTCCGTCGCGTTCTCGTCGGTCAGGGCGAAACCGGGTTGGGCCGCGGTCGCCCGCTCGACAAAGAGCCGCACCGCTGGGCTGCCGCTCACCCGCGCCGCCGTGGTCGAGGTGTCCGGGTCGGGCAGCGCCAGCGGATCAATCGTCAGCACCCGCTCGCCCGAGGTGCCCAACCGCTCCCGGCTGGTCACCAGAATGGCCAGGTCCGGGCAGGCCAAGGCCAGGTGCGGCACCACCGTCGCCGCCGGCATCAGATGCTCAAAGTTGTCGAGGATCAGCAGTGCGCTCAAATCGGCGAAGTGCGCCGCCAGCGCGTCCAGCACCGGCTCCGGCCCGGCCAGCGTCAGCCCCAGCCCGTGCCCGATCGTCGTCGCCACCAGCGCCGGATCGGTCACCGGCGACAGGTCGATGAAGCTGACCCCGTCCGGAAAATCGTCGCCGACGCTCTGCCCCACCCGCAAAGCGAGCCGGGTCTTGCCAATCCCGCCCGCCCCGCACAACGTCAAGTGCCGGGTCTCCGGCCGGCCCAGGAGATCGACAATGCGCCGCACCTCCGGCTCGCGCCCGACCAAACTCGTCAGCGGTTCCGGCAGGTGCGTCTGCTGGGGCATGCCCGCGCTCGCTCGATTGCGTCCAACCCGTCTTGCCCACGAAGTTTACATGGTTATGGTTAGATGCGGTTGCGATGCACGATGTCCGGGATCGGGCGAAGTGGCATCGTGGCGTAGCTCGGGAATAAATCCCCGAGCTGAATACACAAACCCGGCTGAAGCCGGCTGTGAGGGGAAATTCGGCTCCAAGACTGAACAATACCACCGTGCCCGCGGCCCGCGGCCGTCATCGGCCCCGACAGACACCAGCGACGACCTCATCCTCAGCCCCATTCATGGGGGTTTGTGATTTCAGCGCGGGGATTTATTCCCGAGCTTGGCCAGGTTGGAGCCACATTCGACAGACCAACGGCATCCGTCCCCTAATTACCACAAGCTCAGTCCGCCGCCACCCCCGCCGGCTCCGGCGCCGCCACCGGCCGCCAGCGCAGGTTGAGCTTGCGGTTCGCCCCCACCTCGTCCAGCCGCTTGAACTCGGTCCGGTGCGGCGCCGTCGTCACCAGCTCCGGGTTCTGCTCCACCTCGTCCGCGATCTGCCGCATCGCCGCGATGAAGAAGTCGAGCGATTCCTTCGATTCGGTCTCCGTCGGCTCGATCATCAACGCCTCCGGCACCACCAGCGGGAAGTAGACCGTCGGCGGGTGGACCCCAAAATCGAGCAGCCGCTTGGCGATGTCGAGCGCCCGCGCCCCTTGCGCCTTCTGCCGGCTGGCCGACAGCACGAACTCGTGCATGCAGGTGCGGTCAAAGGCCACGTCGTACCGGTCTTTCAGGTTCGCCAGCAGATAGTTGGCGTTCAGCACCGCGTCTTCGCTGACCTGCCGCAGCCCCTCCGCGCCGTGCATCCGAATGTACGTGTAGGCCCGCACGAACATGCCGAAGTTGCCATGGAACGAATGGACCCGGCCGACGCTCTTCTCCGGCTGGAACCACTCGTAGCGGCCGCTCTCACCCTCGTCCACCCGCCGCACCCGCGGCCCCGGCAGGTACGGCGCCAGGTCGGCCCGCACCCCGACCGGCCCCGAGCCGGGTCCGCCCCCGCCGTGCGGCGTGGAGAAGGTCTTGTGCAGGTTGAAGTGCATGATGTCAACCTTCAGATCGCCCGGCCGGGCGATGCCGAGGATGGCGTTGAGGTTGGCGCCGTCGTTGTAGACCAACCCTCCCGCCTCATGCACCAGATCGACGATCTCCTGGATATGCTCGTCCCACAGCCCGAGCGTGTTCGGGTTGGTAATCATCAGCCCCGCCGTGTCCGGCCCCACCAGCCCCCGCAGCTTCTCCAGATCGGAGTTGCCGCGGGCATCGGAGGGGATGGTGACGACCTCGAACCCAGCCATCACCGCCGTCGCCGGGTTCGTCCCGTGCGCCGAGTCCGGCACCAATATTTTCGTCCGCCCCAGGTCTCCCCGCTCCCGGTGGTAGGCCCGCATGATGAGGACGCCGGTCAGCTCCCCATGCGCCCCGGCCGCGGGCTGCAAGCCGGCCTCGGCGAAGCCCGCGATCTCGGCCAGCATCGTCTGCAGTTCCCACATCAGCTCCAGCGCGCCCTGCACCGTGCCGGGGTCCTGCTCCGGGTGAATCCCGGCAAAGCCGGGCAAACGGGCGACCGCCTCATTAATCTTCGGGTTGTACTTCATGGTGCAGGAGCCGAGCGGGTAGATGTTGATGTCGATGGCGTGGTTCTTCTGGCTGAGCCGGGTGTAATGCCGGATCACGTCGATCTCGCTGACCTCTGGCCAGTCGAGCCGCTCGCGCATCAGCTCCGCCGGCAGCGGCGTCTCCGGCACATCCGGCGCCGGAAACCGCACCCCCCGCCGCCCCGCCTTGCTCAGCTCGTAAACCAGCGGCTCCACCGCCATCAATCGATCCCTTCCTCTGCGACACGCGACAACCCGCCAGCTCACCGGCGACATGGCGGGATGGTAGCACGACTGCCTCGTTTACCGGGGCGAAATCGGGGTGATAAGTGAGGATTGCTCAGAACTCTGCTATCTGGGAG
>JACCYK010000360.1 GCA_013696525.1 Chloroflexia bacterium | reverse complement strand
GCCGCACCCCGGGGCCTGGTGGGGGTTGCGGCAGTACGCGCCGCTGCTGCACGCCCCCACCGGGTCGCCCTGGTCGTTCGGTGCCCGGCCGTCGTACGTGGCGGCGAAGCCGCGGCCGGTGCTCGCCGACGGGGCCGCGGCGGCGGCGCTGCAAGGGCTGATCCGCCGGTATCTGGCGGGATTCGGGCCGGCCTCGGCGGCGGACGTGGCGCAATTCGCCCTGGTCCAGCGGGCACGGGCCAAGGAGGCGTTGACGGCCCTCGCCGGCGACCTCGAGCGGTTGGAAGGGCCGGACGGCACGGAGCTGTACGACATTCCCGGCGCCTCGCGTCCGGCCGAGGAGACGCCGGCCCCGCCCCGGCTGATGGCGATGTGGGACAGCATCTTGCTGGCCTACGCCGAGCGGAGCCGCGTCATTCCGCCGGCCTATCGACCGCTCGTGACCCGGTCGAATGGCGACGTGCTGCCGGCCCTGCTGGTCGACGGCCACGTCGCCGGCGTCTGGCGCCCGGTCGCGGGCGGGATCGAGGCGACCGCCTTCCACCGCCTGCCGGACGACGCCTGGGAAGGGCTCGCGGCCGAGGCCCGGTTGCTGGTGGCGTTCCTCGCCGGCCGTGAAGCGGAGGTCTATCGCCGCTACACCCACTGGTGGAGCAAGCTGCCCAGCGCCGAGACCCGCCTGCTCCCCGGTGCCTGAGGCGGCGCGCCCCGAACGGCCGCCGAGGACACCCGGATATGCTGAGGTATACGTCGTGATCCTGGCCTCGCAGCAAGCCACCGTTCTACCGGCAGGTCGAGGGCCGCTGGCTGCTCGACCAGGAGATCGCGCCTTAGGGGGTGAGGCCACCGCGACGCGGCCCGCGGTCGTCAAAGCCGGCGCCCAATCATTTCGGTGTCCGGCAGGCTTCGAGTGGCACATGACGATGGTGACGAGGTATTCGGGAGCGATCACGGGGCGGTGATGAGCAGGGCCTCGATGCTGGTGGGAAGCACATGGTCTATTCCCGGCCAGTCTCCCATCTTTCGATGCCGAAGCCAGACGAGTCTGAATGATATGGCCAATGGTTTTGCCGGAGCCACGCTCGACGCGATCGGCCGCTCGAACGCGATACAATGCTTGCCTCCGACAAAGCGGAACCGTTCGTCCATCGACAACATATGGCCTAGCATCCGCCCGGAGGAAGAGCGATGACGCTCAGTGGCGAGGCATACGATGTCGTCATCGTTGGGGCGGGTCCAGCCGGGTGCGTCCTGGCCCGTCGCCTGACGGAGGACCCGGACCGCACCGTCTTGCTCCTGGAGGCAGGGCCAGACTACGGGGCGAACCAGGCGGCATGGCCCGCGGAGCTCCGTGACCCAACTACAATTTGGCCTGAGTCTCATCCCTGGGGCGACGTCCATGCCGGGCGGCCAACTGACCGGCCATTGCCGTTGCCGCGGGCGCGTGTCATCGGCGGCAGCACGACGATTAATGCCTGCTTCTGGCCGCGTGGCTCGGCGACTGACTATGACGGTTGGGCGGCGGCGGGTAATCCTGGATGGAGCTTCACGGATCTTCTGCCGTATTTCAAGCGCTGCGAGGCCGACCCGCTCGGCGGGCCACTTCACGGCATCGATGGTCCAGTGCCGGTGTTCCGGGCCACGGAAGCTGATCTCACCCCGATCGATCGCGCGATTGTCGCGGCTGCCGAGACGCTCGGTTTCCCTTGGATTGCCGATGCGAATGGCGACCCCGGGCAACACCCGGGCGTCGGCCCGATGCCCAAGAACGTCGCCGGCGGGGTGCGGATGAACGCCGCTTTCACCTATTTGGATCCGATCCGCACGCGGTCCAACCTAACGCTCATCCCGGATGTCCTGATCGACCGGGTGCTCACGGCTGACGGACGAGCGGTTGGGGTGCGGACTGTTGCTGGAAGCGTGGTTCATGGGCGAGAGATCGTTCTCTGCGCGGGAGCCTTCGGTTCGCCGGCGATCCTGTTGCGCTCGGGCATTGGGCCGGCGGCTACCCTCCGGGAGCTCGGGATCGACGTGGTGGCGGATCTGCCAGGGGTGGGCGAATGCCTCCTGGATCACCCGATGCTCAATAGTTTCCTCACCTTTGTCGTCAAGCCCGAGTACGCGCCGGCAACCAAGTCGTTCAACCCCGTCTTCATTAAGGCGCGCAGCGGACAGGCGTCCACGGAGATCGACCTACACGTCTATCA
>JACCYK010000313.1 GCA_013696525.1 Chloroflexia bacterium | reverse complement strand
TCGTAAACCTGCCGGTCGTTGGCGTCGCGGATCGGCACCAGCATCTTGCCGAGTCCGTTCCGAGAGATACCCCAGCCGTGCGAGGGACCGCTCGGAGCGTTGCCGCCGCCCGGCCTTGCCCCATGCCGAGCCGGCAGCCGACCGCATCTCGACCGCCTTCGCGTGGAGGTCGGCGCTGGCCGTGTCGGCGTACTTCTCCCTGAGCCGGCCTCGGACGGTCGCCAGCAGCTTCCGCAGTTCGTCCGCCGCGCCGCGCTCGGTCATGGTCGCCGCGTCCGTCATCGCGGCGAGGCGCCCCGGAACCAGATCGACGAAGAGCGCCAGCCCTACGAAGTCGTCGGCGGTGACTGCGGCTCGAATCCGGCTCGCGACTTCCGGCAGCGGCAGGGCCGTGACCTGAGTCTGAGTCATGGCGAACCGCGCCGCCGCCTGATTCTGGAGGTCGGCGGGCAGCGCCACCGGAGCATTCGCGGTCGATCCGTACGGGACGCGAGCGGAGACCATGCCGCCGTCACGTGAGCTTGGCTTGGATGCGGAGCGGACGCTGGATCAAATCGTGACGATGCAGCAGCAGTACTGGTCGCTGCAATAGCCCGGACAGGATTCTCCCTTGGCCACCATGAGCAGTTTCCAGATGGGGCCGCTGGTCCGCATCATCGCCTTTGTTTGATGCTCCTTCGATTGATCACCGTTGGCGCCAGATAGACCGTTACAGGCTCTACCCGTTAGGTTCCCCTGCTGGCACCCGGATCAAACTCCGCCGTCGCGTTCGGTTCGTGGCCGATCGGTCCGGTGCGCGACCGGCACATCGCATTCACCTTGGTCTTTGCACATCGGGATGGCTAGACTGGGGCAATGATCGAGCATAAGTTCGCCGAGGACCGTCTTGCCGCGTTGTATGACGTGTTCTTCCCGCCTAGGCGGCGAGACGACTTCGCCTTCTATTTGCCATTGGTGATGTCGGCGCGGGCCGTGCTCGACGTCGGGTGCGGGACGGGGGCGCTCCTGCGCCTGGCGCGGGATGCCGGACATACCGGGCGGCTGTGTGGACTCGACCCGGCCGGGGGAATGCTCAATCAGGCGCGTCAATGGTCAAACATTGAGTGGATACATGGGGATCTCTCGTCGGTCAACTGGGATCAGGAGTTTGATCTGGTCGTCATGACCGGGCATGCGTTTCAGGAGCTCGTCGCGGACGACGAGATACGCGAAGCCCTCGCCGCGATCCATTCCGCCCTCGTTGCCGGGGGTCGCTTCGTGTTCGAGACGCGCAACCCGTTGGTCCGCGCCTGGGAGCACTGGGCGACGGAGTACACGGCTGAGGTCATCGACGCAACCGGCGCTCTCGTACGGTGCGAGTACCAGGTGGAGATGCCGATTGAGGGGGGCGTGGTGCGCTCCATCAGCACGTTCACCAGTGACGGGTGGATCCATCCAGAGGTGAGCCGCGGCGCGCTCCGACTCCTCGATGCACCTGCAGTGTCCTCGTTCCTCTCCAGCGCGGGGCTGACGATTGAGGAGCAGTTTGGCACCTGGACCGGGCACCCGCTCACCGACACGAGTCCCGAGATCATTACCGTCGCCCGGAAGGGATAACTCCGTGGGCCGACCGCATCTGCCCATGGGTTGCCGACCCGGGCTGTTCCCACGTTCGCACCGCATGGTAGATAACATAGGACGCGCTTCGGGAGGCTCAAATCGCGCGGGAACTATGGTTGGAAGCGGTGCGGGACCGGAGGTGGCCGATCCCTGCGCCGTCGCCCTACCCCGCGTTGCGCGCGGTAGGGCAAGCCGCGTGTCATGCGCGTCGGATCAATCGGTAGCGATTGCCGCGTCGTTCAATTGCTTGGTCCTGCTCTGGGAGCCGGTGACTCAAACACGGTCGACGGCGCCTTCGGGCGAGCCGCGGCCGGTGACTGGACCGGGCGGGCGGTGACGACGTAGACAGGAAGACCCTCGTCAATATGCACCTCAAGGAGACGATCCAGGATATGGTCGATCACCTCGCCGGAATCCTCGAGGTCGACCGTCACCGTCAGGTACACGCCATCTGGCTCGCCGCCGACGCTCACGTCGAACGTCGCGTCGGGATAGCGTGCGTGAATGAGTCGCTCAAAGTCATCGAGCGCGGTCTGCTCTTGAGGCGAGATTTCCCGTACATCATAGATCGTCATGGATCATCCTCTCGGTCGTTCTGGATCGCGGCAAGAAAATCCCGGCTCCGGCGCAACGCGAGTCTGGCCTCTGCTTCAGATACCCGTTCTCGGGTGTAGTCGGCCTGTTGGCGGATGAGGAAGAGGCGCGGCAGGACGTTTCGCAGCCTGCCTGGGTATCGCTTCCGCCGATTGATGAGCAGGCCGACGAACTGGGCTTCCACGCCAGCATGCGTCCATCGTGCCTTCGGGCCTCCGCTCGGTCTGATGCCGACGGCCTCGAGGGCGGCGACCGCGGCCTGGAAACAGGCGTAGTAGCATCGGTTGGCGACATTGTCGTAGCGGCCGGCGGCGAACTCGCTTTCTGCACCCAGCAGTGCCGCTTCAGCCTTTGCCAGCAAGATGTCGTCTGCCAATGCCATGGGAGAAGTATACGGGACGATGGATCGCGCTATGCTTTGGTTCTGTCCAGTTCACAAGCGGTCTCAGGGGCGGGACATGACGCTAACCCAACGGATGGCGCGCGGTGCGGCGGTGGGGGCGATTGGCGGCTTCATCGTCGCCGGTCTCATCGCGGTCAGCGATTCTGTTTCGTCGATGGTGGGTATTCTCTGGCTGCCGGTAGTGCTCGCCCTCGCCGGAGCGGGGGTCGTCCTCTCGGGGGAGGGGGCG
>JACCYK010000290.1 GCA_013696525.1 Chloroflexia bacterium | reverse complement strand
CCATGGGGAAGTGGCCAACGCCGGGGTAGATCACCGCCGCGGCCCCGGGGAACAGCGCCTGCAATTGCTCGCCAACGCCGGCGATGCCGTCACCCTCACCCCAGACGAGCAGGATCGGGGCGGTGATCGCCGCCGGGTTCGGCCCCATGATCGCCGGGTCATTGAGCCAGGCGACTCCGTGGGCAAGCAGACCGGCCTCCCAGCCCACGATCCGGGTCAACCGAAACGGGTCCTGACTTGCATCCGCGAGCGGCATCGCCTGGCTCAAGGCCGCCCGCTCGGCGGCGATGGCCTCCCGCAATCTCGCCTGGTCATCGGGTGAGCGAGGATCGTTGGCGGGGTCGAACAGCACCGGGAAGAGAGTGAAGGATGGTTGCCGGCCCGGGCGTGGGCTGGCGGCGGCCGGATGCGTCGCGTCCGGCGCCTCATCACCGCTGGTCGGGGCGAACAGAAGTCCCAGGTAGGCCGGAGCGACGAGGACGAGCTTGGAGACGCGGTCTGGATAGCGTTCGGCGATCGTGCCCGCCAGCGGACCGCCGCCACTATGGCCGACCAGGGCCACGCGCTCGATGCCGAGCGCATCCATCAACCCGATCGTGCGGTCGGCTTGGGCCGCCACCGAATAATCAAGCGCGGGCGACTTTTCAGACAAGCCAAACGGAGGCTGATCGAAGGCAATGACCCGGTGGCCCGCGCTGGCGAGGGCATCAATCGTGGCGGTCCAGCTCAGGGTGGACCCCAGCAAGCCATGCAGCAGCAGGACGACCGGGCCATCCTCCAGTCCCCGCGCCACGTAGTAGAAGCGAACGCCATCGACCTCGATAAACGCCCCCTCGGGATCGGCCAACGCCTCGGCGGTCAATGTTTCCGGTGTGGCAAGCTGCTGACCGGCCATCGTCGTCACCGGCGACCAAAGCGAGCCAATGAGCGTAAAGAGCGCGACGAGCAGTACTGCTGGTCGCGCGATCCTGTTGTGCACGGGTATCTCCTTATTTTGGAATGCGACGGTCATCCCACACCATCGCCGACTTCGTCTCGCCGGAAGCTAAAGCCATCCGGCTGTCTCTTCGAAGGCCCCTGAAGGGCCCTGAATTTGGCATGCACACGCCAAAACACTGCTTGCCGCGGGAGTTTTCAGCCTGGTTCACCAGGCTTTCGTGGGGCAGCCGGGTTTCTTTAGCGCCCGGCATCGCCGGAACGGCGATCGGCCTAGTCATAGTGTCCGCGGCCGATCGCCTCCTTCACCTACTCGTCGCGATCGGCGTTGGCCTCGATCGCGTCGCGCAGGTAGACGGCGAGACCGGGGGCGATCCCCTCGTAGGTGGCGGTGAACCGCGGGTCATCGACGTACATCTGGCCCAGGCCGCGGTGGATCTCGTGGGTGCAGTCGTAGAACCAACGGCTGATGTGCTGCCGGTGCTCTTCGGCCAGGTCCATCACCGCCGGGCTGGTTGCCGGGGTGCCGGCGGCCATCGCCGCCGCAAGGGCTCGCGTGGTCGCCTCGCCTTCCCGCTTGATCGTGAGCCAGTCCTCCTTCGAGTAGCGCTTGGCGCGGGCTTGCGACTGGCGGTAGGCATCGCTGTCGCCCCAGCGTTGCTCGGCCTCCTCGACATGGTCCTCGGGGTTGAACTCGCCCCAGACCTCGAATCGTTCTTCCTGTGTCAGTGCGGATCCCATCTGGTGTGCCTCCATCATTCGTTCCACGGCGGTCAACATCCGCCGCGTGTGATCCTGCCGCTCGCTCAGCAATTGGTGCTGTCGCCGCAAGTGGCTGAGCATGTCCGCCGCCGGATCGTCCAGCAGCGCCGTGATCTGATCGAGCGGGAAGCCAAGTGCCCGGTAGGCCAGGATGTGCTGCAACCGGTCGAGATCGGCCGCCGCGTAGCGTCGATACCCGGCGGCGGTCCGTCCGCCCGGGGCTAGCAAGCCGATCTCGTCGTAGTGGTGCAGCGCGCGCACGGTGACCCCTGTCAACCGGGCGACCTCGCCAACCGTGTGGCCCATGGCTCACCTCCTGGCACCGACGATAGGGCCTCCCGTAACGTGAGGGTCAAGGGGGCGGCCAGCCGCTCTTTTGCCGAATTCGTAGCATACGCGACAATACGTGGCTAGGAGGGAGGGTGCGACGCGGTGTCGCCCGCGGTCTCGGCTTCCGCTTCCAGCCGGTCCTCGCGGCCGCGGGCGCCGACGTAGAGACCGACCGTGAGGATCAGCAGCGGGCCGACCGTGATACAGAAGAACAGGGTGAGAATGCCGGCGTCGGCGGGACCGGCGTTGCGAATGATGACGACGCCGAAGATGGCGGCGATGACCAGCAGGGCCAGGGCGGCGAGGGCGCCGGTGGTGCTGACGCAACCGCGGGCGTGGGTGTTGATATCGGGCCTCGGCAGCGCCAAGCCGGCTGGCTTGGCGGGACCGCCGGCCGCGACGTCGCCCAACCGGATATAGCCCATCCGGCCCTGGTTGAGCCGGATCCGGACATAGTCGGCCGGGGCGTTGGCATCCTCCATGAGGTCGAGGTCCGTGCCGGCGGCAATGATCTCGATCAAGCGGGAGGCGGGGTCCGGCCGCTCGTAGACGCGCAGCCCCTCGTTGGCGTGGAAGGCATCGACCAGGGTGGTGCCGCAGGCGGCGCAAAAGTGGTTCGTCGCCGGGTTGAGGGCGCCGCAGAGGCCGCAATAGATCAGCCCCGAGCCGGCGTTGTCCAATGGGTTGCGCGGTTCGGCCACGACGAATGGCTCTCCCGAAATGTCCAGCCCGGATCGCACCGCCTGACCCGCCTCGCCCTTATACCACGCGCCATCGTCGAGATGACGGCCCGCCGCCGTCGCCTGGGCGCGGACCTGGCACGACTGCCAGGGGCCCTAATCATGCTTGACCACCTCGAATCTCACATCGAGAGTTTGACAATGAGACAAATCACGATCTTGTGTTGATTAATCGACGTTCGACGATGTACGTACATGGAGTATCCCCAGTCTCGGCGAAGTTTGTGATATGATCGCTGCATGCAACGCGGCCGGCAGAGAGGCGCCTCGAATATACTGTCGCCCGTTGCCAGGCCTTCGATTGACACTTCAGGGAGCATGATGTGGTGGGACACGGGACCGGGTGGGACGCGCGGACTTTGGAACCGATTGCCGTCAGCGACAGGCGAACTGTCGGCTTCCGATCACTCGAGCTGTTCACCGGGGCTGGCGGCCTAGCCCTCGGCACGCATGTGGCGGGGTTTCAGCATCGGCTGCTCCTCGAATGGAACGCGGATGCGTGCGACACCCTCCGGGTAAATGCGACCGCTCGAAGTATCCCCGGCATCGATTCGTGGCGGATTCTGCAAGCCGACGCCCGCCTGGTGGACTTTCAGTCGGTTGGCGCGGTTGACCTCATCGCCGGGGGACCGCCCTGCCAGCCCTTCAGCCTTGGCGGTAAGCATCGCGGCATGGATGACACCCGTGACATGATCCCGCAGTTCGTGCGCGCGGTGCGCGAGGTAGCTCCAGCCGCATTCATACTTGAAAATGTACGAGGCTTGGTGAGGTCGAGCTTTCGCTCGTACTTTTCCTATGTGACGCTACAACTCACGCACCCTACCGTCATTCGGCGGGAGGATGAGTCGTGGGAGGACCATCTGCGACGCCTTGAGGACGTCCATACGAGTGGTCGCGAGTACGATCTGCACTATCGCGTGGTCTTTCGTGTGCTCAACGCGGCCGACTTCGGCGTACCACAGACGCGAGAGCGGGTGTTCATCGTCGGGTTTCGATCTGATACCGGGATCGAATGGCATTTTCCGGAACCAACTCATAGCCAAGCGGCACTTGTTCGCGACCAGCGAGACACCGGCGCCTATTGGGAGCAACACGGCATCGCACCCCACCCGTCCATGTCAGCATCGTTCGGGCGCCGGCCATCTGGTACGCCGGCGTTGCCGCTCCTCCCGCTCCAGCCCTGGCGGACCGTCCGTGATGCGATTGGCGATCTTCCGGCGCCAACAGCCGAGCGAGACGAGGTTTTGGGATTCACAAATCACCGGCTCCGGCCCGGCGCTCGCGCATACCCGGGCCATACCGGCAGCCCGTTGGACTGGCCCGCGAAAACCCTCAAAGCCGGTGATCATGGCGTTCCTGGCGGCGAGAATATGATCGCCTTTGCTGACGGCTCGGTGCGTTACTTCACCGTTCGTGAAGCCGCTCGCGTGCAGACCTTCCCCGATGCCTGGCACGTTGAAGGGTCATGGTCCGAGGCGATGCGGCAACTCGGGAATGCCGTACCCGTTACACTCGCGCATACAATTGCAAGCAGTGTGGCGAGGAGTCTCGATGGGCAACGAGCAGGAATCAGCGTACAAGACCAGTGATATCGTCGAATACAATCCGGCTGATCTGGCAAACCTCGTTCGATACTGCGTTCAGGAACTGATGACGCGGCAGCCATACTCGCTTGACCTGCCTGGGCCGTTCAACGGAGCCGGAATCTATGCTCTTTTCTACGACGGCGATTTTGCCCCTTACCAGCACCCATTCATTCGGTCTCCTGATGCTTCGCGGCCAATATACGTTGGACGCGCTCGGCTCACGAAATCGTCGGGATTACGGCCCCTCTATATTCGCCTCCGCGATCACGCGGACTCGATCAGAGATTCAGAGAATCTCGATCTCCTAGATTTTCGTTGCCGTTTCCTCATTCTTCATCCACTTTGGGTATCTACGATCGAAGATCTGCTGATCGAACACTATGAATCGCTCTGGAACACGGTGATCACTGGATTTGGCGTCCATGATCCAGGCGGGAAACGACATACGGGTAAGTTACCGATCTGGGATGCTCTTCATCCAGGGCGGCCGCACCAACGCCAGATGATCGCTCGCGGCGCGGAGGTGCCGGATAGTGTCCGCGTAGCAGGGCTGGTCGAGGACTACGCGAGAACTCGTCAACCTCCTCCATCTGAACTGACACATGCGGAGGTCCAGAGCGCGTTGATTGACGACAATGA
>JACCYK010000252.1 GCA_013696525.1 Chloroflexia bacterium | reverse complement strand
TGCAAGTCAACGGAGTCTACTCATTCCCCGATTATCTCGATGGCCGCTGCTTCGCCGACTACATCGAAACGCCACGGGTCGAGATCCCATTCTAATGGCGATTGTCGTCGCCACCCGTCGAGATTTCTCGCCGAGGCAGCGACGCTACACCTCCCGCGGGAACACCTGCACCGCGCCACGAACCGTCACTTGCACCACGTCACCAGGCCGCACGCCCATCAAGGGGCCGGCCCGGACCCGCAACCGCGACCCGCTTTCGAGTTGCACCACAAGCGATTGGTCGTGGCCATAGAACTGACGGCTGAGCACCTTGCCCCTGGCGCCGGCGTCGCTCTCGGTGCCGATTGGCCGGAGCCGCAACGACTCCGGCCGCAGCACGACATCGACGGCGCCGCCCTGGCTGCCGATGACCGGCAAATCCCCCAGGGCGCAGGCGACACGGCCGGCCGCCGCCTCGCCCGGCAGGAACTGGGCGTCGCCGACGAAGGCCGCCACCTCCCGGCTGGCTGGACGGTGGTACAGCTCTTCCGGCGCCGCCGCCTGCACGATCCGGCCATCCCACATCACCGCCACCCGGTCGGCCAGGCTCAGCGCCTCCTCCTGGTCGTGGGTCACCAGCACCCCGGTGGTGCCGGCGTCGGCCAGGATCTGGCGCACCTCGGCCCGGACCGCCGCCCGCAGCTCGACATCGAGGTTCGAGAACGGCTCGTCAAGCAGCACCACATCGGGTCGCGGGGCCAGGGCCCGGGCCAGGGCGACCCGCTGCTGCTGGCCGCCGGAAAGCTGGGCCGGCATGCGATCGCCCAACCCGTCCAGCCCGACCATCGCCAGCGCCTTATCCGCCCGGCGCTCGCGATCGCCTCCCCGTGGCAGGCCAAACGCCACGTTCCGGCGTACGCTCAGATGCGGAAAAAGGGCGTAGTCCTGGAACACCAACCCCACCCGGCGCCGCTCCGGCGGCAGCTCGCGGGCCGGCCGGCCGGGACAGGCCTCGGCCACCGGGCGCTCGCCGACCGTGATCACGCCGGCATCTAGCTGCTCGAACCCGGCGATCAGGCGCAGCGTCGTCGTCTTACCGCAGCCGCTTGGCCCTAACAGCGCCACAAACTCGCCCCGCTCGGCGTGCAAATCGAGCCCCGCCACCACCGAGAGTGACCCGTAGCGCTTCTCAAGGCCGATGCAGCGCAAGGCGGATCCAGCGCCGTCCTTGGCGGTCGTCATGCCAGCGGCGCCTGGTCCCGCACCGCCAGCAACAACGTCGGCAGGGCGGAAACCGCGACCAGCAACAACGCCGGCAGGGCGGCCTCGCCGTAGCGGGCGTCCCCCGCCGCGGTCCAGATCAGCGTCGGCAGGGTTCGCTCCCCGATCGGGATCAGCAACAGCGTCACCGGCAGCTCCTTCATCGTCGTCAGCAGGACGAGGGATGCCCCGGCCAGCAGGCCGGGCCGGACTAGCGGCAGCGTCACCCGGGTCAGCACCCGCGGCACCGAGTGCCCCAATCCCCGCGCCGCCTCTTCCAGCCGCGGGCTGACTTGGAGGAGGGAGAGCCGGGTCGACCCGACCGCCTGCGGCAGGAAGCGGACCGTGCAGGCCACAATCAGTAGCGGCAACGTCTGATACCAGGGCGTGCGAACCGCGAGCGCGACGAAGGCAATGGCCAGCACGATCCCCGGCAGCGCGTAGCCCAGGTAGGACGACCGCTCGGCCAACGTGCCCAGCCAGCCCGGATAGCGCACCGCCAGGATCGCCAGTGGCAGCGCGGCGGCGGTGGCCAGGACCGCGGTCCAAAACCCGAGCGTGAGTGACGTCAGGGCGGCGGCGGCGACATACTGCCCCGGATCACGATCGAGCAAGGTCCGCCCCAACCAGAAGCCGAGGACCGCCAAGGGGAGCCCTAGGGCGAGGGCCACAATCGTGGCGCAGAAGCCGACCGCGGGATATTTCCAGCGGCCCAGCGCCACCGGCTTCGCCGCCCGGGCGCTGCCGCTGCTGATCCGGTAGAGCGTGGCCCGGCCGCGAATGCGGGTCTCCACGATCAACAGCGCCACCGTGAAGCCGACGAGCAGCAAGGCGAGGGCGGCGGCCGCCGAGCGATCGAAGGCGGTCTGATACTGGACATAGATCGCCCGCGTGAAGGCATCGAACCGGAGCAGGGAGACGACCCCGAAATCGGCCACGCAATAGAGCGCTACCAGAAGCGCTCCCGCCCCGATCGCGGGCCGCAACTGGGGCAGCGTCACCCGGTGGAATGCCTGCCAGGCACTCTGGCCCAGGCCGCGCGCCGCCTCCTCCAGCCCGGGATCGAGCCCGCGCCAGGCGGCCCGCACCGACAGGTAGGCGTAGGGGTAGGTAAAGAGGGTCAGGGCCAGCCAGCTCCCCCAGAACCCGTAGATCGAGGGCAGCCGCTCAACCCCCAGCGGCTCGAGCCACCCTTGCAGCATGCCGCGGGGACCAACCGCCGCTACCAGCACCAACGCCCCCACGTAGGATGGGATCACCAGCGGCAGGGCGCTGACCGTGGCCCAGACGCGGCGCCCCGGCAAGTCGGTCCGCGTCGTCAGCCACGCCAGCGGCACCGCGATGACCACGGTCGAGGCCGCGACCGCGCCAACCAGGGCGATGGTATTGACCACCACCTCGACCGTGCGTGGCCGGGCGATGACCAGCCAGGCGGCCTCGCCCCCCTCGCTGGCCCGCGCCACGAGGTAGACGAGCGGCAGCAGGACGACGACGCCGATCAGCAGCGCCGGCAACCAGAGCCAGATCGGCGGCCGCCGCCGGCGCCGTGGGTGGAGTCCCCCCTCAAGAGTGGGTCGCTCGAATCGGGCTGGGATTTGGATCGTCGCCACACTTACTCCGGTTTCGGGCCGACCCGGTGTCATAATTCCGAGTCCAGAAGTCGGAATCAGTGTACCGCGACTCCAATCCTTCTTGCCGCATCGAGGATGGGTTCCTGGTGCGAGCGCACGATCGCCGGCTGGGACGGCCGATGGACCGAAAAGAAGGGGGAGCGGCGGAACCGGCTCCACCGGCGATACCACTGCTGATTCAGCTCGCGGCGGAGCCAGGTGAGGGAACGCCCTTGAGGTCACGCGGCAATGGTGACCGGATCGACGTTATCTGATACGAGGAAGCACTTCCGCGGCCAACACCTCCAGCCCATCGATGTCATCCATACCGAACCATTGCACATCCACTTCACTGATTCCGGCGTCGCCGTACGCGTGGATCTGGGCCACCACTTCGTCCGGTGTGCCGACGATCGGCAGAAACCACTCATGGAGCGCGCCCAGGAGCTGTTCAGCCGGCATGGCGGCCTGTTCAGGGAAACAGCGGAATCCTCGCAGCCGGGCCTCGATCTCCGCCGGCGTTCGCCAACAGATGACCGGTGCATTGAGCGTCCGGCGGACATCGCCCGGTTGCCGGCCTTCGGCCTCAATCAACCGATCGAGCAGGGCGGAGCGCTCTCGCACCTGTTCCGGCGTCAGTTGCTGAACATTCCAGACGTCGGCGTAACGGGCGACCAAGGGCAGTCCACGGCGAGGACCACTGGCCCCGATCAAGAGTGGTGGCCCGGCAGCGCGTCTGGGGCCGGTCAAGGCCGCCTCGTGCAAGCGAAAATGCCGCCCCTCGAAACTGACCGGATCGTCGGATCGCAGCAACGCCGAAATAACCGCCAACCCCTCCTCCAGACGGTCGAGCCGCGTTGGCACGTCCCCCAGCTCATAGCCGAACATCTGATGTTCCCGTTCCATCCAGCCGGCGCCGACGCCCAAGACAAAGCGACCGTTGCTCAGATCATCAAGCGCCATCGCTTGCCGGGCCAGCATGACCGGATCCCTGACCGCGAGAGGGGACACCATCGGTCCAATTTTGACCCGATCCGTGTGGTCCGCCGCGTACGTCAGGGCTACGATCATCTCGAGCGACGGCACATCAACAGGTTCAGGCAGAACGAGATGGTCCGAGAGGTAGAGCCCGGCAAAGCCCAGCCCTTCGATGGCCGGCACCAGCCGCTTCCAAGCCGGCCACGTCAACCCGAACAGACCCTCAACCGAGACCGAAAGCTCGACCATGGCATCCTCCTGAGGTGTGACGGAATTCTTCAACTCGGGACAATGGTTAAGTGGAATCGAGCGTAGCACACGGGGTTCGAAAGCAGAACGAGGGGGTCGCACGACGACTGAGCTCCCTCCTTCCGCGCCGGCGTCGCCGCGGAGTCAATCCTGCCCGCCGCGGGTCAGGCGCCCTGGACTGTCACGCACCGCCGGGTCGCTGCTCGGACCTGGTACCATGGGCATGGACGTGACGTTACGATCAGGGTGCGGGCCAGGCGGTCCCGGCGCCAGAGACCCGCCCCCGGTTCCTGCCGAGCGGCGGGCCATGTCCGCTCCGAGCGCGAGGAGGACAAGATGGACGGGTTCCGATTCGACAACCTGACAAAGGAAATCGCGAACGGGCGGACCTCCCGCCAGGGGGTGCTACGGCTGGCGCTGGCAGCCGGGGTGGCGGCGGTCTTGCCCGGTAGAGCCAGCGCGCGGGTCGATGC
>JACCYK010000243.1 GCA_013696525.1 Chloroflexia bacterium | reverse complement strand
GGCTCGGACCACAAGCGGCAGCCCATTCCCGCCTACCGGCGCGACGAACGGTGAGCCTGGTGGCTCGCGATCCACTGATCAGCCAAGACCGGGCACCGCTTGCCGTGGCAGCCGTCTCCGGCCTCGTCGCCGGCGTCGCCTATGTCGCGGTTCAGGCGGTGGACATCCGGCTGACGGGGCGAAAGGTAGATGATCTGGTCGCCCTGGGCCGTTTCGCCACCGGCGACAATCAGGCGGCGAGGCGCCTCGGACTCGGCCTCCATCTCGCCAATTCCGTCGTCCTGGCGCTGGTCTACGGCAAAGTCCAAGCCAAGTTACCCGGGCCCCCATGGGCGCGTGGGATGCTGTTCACGATGGCGGAGAATTCGCTCCTGTATCCGCTCATGGCGCTTGAAGACAAGCACCCGGCGATCCGAGACGGGTCGCTCGATCGCTACTGGAATTGGCCGGCGTTCATGCAGTCGATCCCCCGGCATCTGGTCTACGGCGCCGTGCTTGGCGTCCTCGACGAGAAGCTTCGGGGCCGGCACTGGTGAGTCGCGTTGGTTCCAGGCTGATCAGGTCGCGTGCCCGTCGCGCCACGCGATGAGCTTCCGGAGTGGGGCGAGATCGTAGTCTGGCCCGGCCGCTTCGCAGATGAGATGTGTAATTCCCGCGGCCAGGTACTCGTCGAGCTGATCGAGCTGCAAACCGAAGATTTGCGCCGACCGCTCAATGTCCTTCGGATCTCGGCCGACCTTGGCACACCACTCATCGAGGATCCGATTCTTGCGCCCAAGCTCCGCCGGCTCCCCTTGGCCGTTCCAGATGGTGGCGTACCGCGCCACAATGCGCAGGGTCACCTTCTCCCCACCGCCGCCGATGAGGATCGGCAGTGATCCCCGGACCGGGCCCGGATTCAACCTCGCGAGACGATCGACGATCACGGGCATGTCGCGATCGAGATCCCGGAGCCGGGAGGCCGCGGTGCCGAATTCGTAGCCGTATTCTTCGTAATCGCGTTGATTCCAACCGCTGCCGATGCCAAGGATGAAGCGGCCGTCGGACAGGTGATCGAGCGTCCGGGCCATGTCGGCGACCAAGTTGGGGTTGCGATAGCTATTCGCGGCCACGAGGCACCCGATCTCAACCCGCTTCGTGACCTCCGCCATTGCCCCGAGGGCGGTCCAATTGTCGAGATGGCTCCCATCCGGATCGCCCTTGAGCGGGAAGAAGTGATCCCAGTTGAAGAGGGTGTCAGCGCCGCTATCGTCCACGGCCCGCCACGCCCGCCGAATCTGCGGGTAGGTCGCGTGCTGCTGTTGAATCTGGATCCCGACACGGATGTCAGTCAAGCGATACTCCTTCATACATACCAGCGGCGTTTCAGTCTCGGGATCATATCAAGCGTGCGCCGGTGCGCGGGTTGGGACGCCGGGTCCTGAGTTGGAGGCATCGCTAAATTGTCTCATCTCCTCTTCTCAAAGGATATGTCGTGCTAAACAATTGGCTCGACCGCTCGCCCTCGCTTGGCGGCGACCCGCTCCACCGTTCCCAGCACCCGGTTGAATCCGATGCTCATCGGCCGCACCAGCGCAAACGCAACAGCCTTTCCCCGCTCCGGCACGGTCGCCGTCTCGGTTTCCACCCAGATTTCCGGCACCTCCGAGGCATGGATGAAGACTCGCTCCGCCGGTAGGTCGGCCGGTTCGGGCGGAGCGGGATCAAAGCGAACCGCTGTCAAGTAGATGCGTACGGTCATCCCCCACCTCCCCGGATCAATGCCAGCCACGTCGCCTCGTTGGTCAGTTGTGTCGCGTAGAGACCGAACGTTCGTTGCTGAGGTGACAATCTTCAGGGTCGTTTGGCTACCAACGTTAACATCCTTGCTGGATTGTCAACGAACAGCTTCCGGACTTCAACCGCCGCCAGCCCCGTCTCCATCAGGGCAATTGGAAACCGTTCCATCATCGACATCGGATCGTCCTGGAATCCCAGGAGGATCTGGTCACCGACGCCATCTGCCACGAGATCACGCACGACGCCGGCGGCCTCCAGCATGCCGCCGCCTGGCACGATGATGGCCAGCCGAGCGCCCGCCCCGAGGAGTGGTTTCCATTCGCCCCTCGCCCCGCCGGGGGCCGGCAGCACGCTGGTGAGGCACATCCGCTCACTCAGTTCCTGATCGAGGCCGGAGCGGTCGATCCACCCCACCGGTGCGCGATCACCATCGATAAACACCGGTAGCGTTGTATCCATGATCGGGAGGCGCTGAATTTCGGAGGCAGATCCGAGACCCGTGGCGCCGAGTCGGAGACCGCTCTTGTTGTCCGCGGACCCAACCGACGGCCGCTGGCTCGCGATGAGGTGGATCGGCGACCGCGCGCTCACCCACGCGAGATCGGCCCTGGCCACCGCCGTCGCTCCGGTGGCAAGTTCGATGCATGAGCGGACACCGAGCGCGTACAACCGTTCAAGCTCAATCAGCGCCGTGGTACGTTCACCGCCAATGCGGCTGAACGGTCGATGCCAGTCGCCAACCAGCGTCACCCCAAGCGCACCAGGATCGATCGGCCCCAGCACGGTCATGACATGCGGTTGGCTCTCGTCAAAAGCCTCGGCCACCGCCGCCAACCGTGCCTCAAGATTATCGTCGGGCCCGGCGCCCACCCAGCCACTATCGGAAAAGTCCCGATCAGGGCCCTCCTCCCGGCGGCCTCCGCCATGGTGTCTCATTGAGAGGCGCATTGTGCTCCATCCGAGTTGCCATCGTGCCATCGATCGCCACGGTCCCGCGGCCAAGCAACAACGCGATCGAGCCGCGCCAGGTACACTCCATTTCGACGGAGCGGATCAACCAGGAGCAGCGAGTGGCAGAACCGACAAGCCCGTACGCCCGCGAGCTAGACGTCGCCATCATTGCCGCAACCGCGGCCGGGCGGATCGTTCGTTATTATTATGATGCGGCCAGCGCCCGGACCTATGAGAAAGATGATGGCTCGCTCGTCACCGATGCCGATCTCGCGTCCGATCGCCTCATCCGCGAGATCATTGGCGCTCACTTTCCGGACGATCCGATCCTGACCGAAGAAGGCATTGATGACTTGGAGCGCCTGACCCACGCTCGTTGTTGGATCGCCGATCCCATCGACGGCACCGAGCAATTCATCCATCGCACCGGCGACTTCGATGTCTTGATCGCGTTGGCGGTGAACGGGCGACCGGTGGTGGCCGCCGGCGTCAACCCTCCCACCGGGCTGCTCTGTGCCGCCATGCTTGGTCGAGGCGCTTGGATTCGCGATACCGCCGACAAGGAACTCCAATCGTTCAAGTTGCGACCGCGCGATAACGCGGATCCCGCCCGGCTCGCGACCTCAGTCTGGTTTGGGGCACCGGCGAATGCGCCGCTGGTCGAGGCGGTCCACCGCCGCTTCAACACAACCCGGTTGGCGGCGCTCAAGATTGGGTTCACCCCACGCATCTTCCTGCCATTCCAGGCGATCGATGCCTATCTCGGGATTCGGCTGGGGGACGATCAGGCCATGGGTTGGGAATGGGACTTCGCCACCGCCGACCTGTTCATCCACGAGGCCGGCGGCCATGTGACTGACCTCTCGGGTAAGCCGTTTCGCTACAACAAGCCGCTGCCTCGGAACGTGAATGGCCTCATCGCTGCTCGTGACCCCGCCACGCATCAGCGACTAGCCAGCGCCGTCCAAGCCGAGCTCGCGTCACGCCAAGAGTCCGGCGCGGTCGGGAACGATTGGCCGCCGGAGCAGCCAGTCGCTCCCGACACGTGATTGGCACACCTGTACGTCGGTGAGGTTCAACTCACCAGAATTAGGCGATCTCGCCCTCTGTACGTTGACGCTGAAGCCGCCCTCAGGTGACGCCCTGACCTCCTACCAACGACGGGGCTACCGTTGTCGCTCCGGCCGGCGGCCCGACGATCGCCGCCGCTATCTTCTCCATTGCCTCACCCGATGGCACATTCAACCCGCGCTCAATGCGGCTGACGTGCGCGGCGGACAGGCCGGCGGCCCGTGCCACCTGTTCAATCGACAACCCGATTTGGCGACGGCGCAGCCCGAGCTCGACGCCCTGTTGTTGACGTTCGGCTCGATTGGGCGCTGCCGCATCCCGCCGCGCTTCAATCAAGCCGCGGCGCAACTGTCGGAAGCACTCCGGACTACAGGACTTGCGTCCCTTGTGCGATTGCGGCTCAGTGAAGCTCGTGCCGCAGACAACACAAGTGACTTTCAGGCGGCCGCCCCGTGCTTCCGACACCTTCCGCGAAAACCCGGCCCGCCACTCCGGATCACGCCGCAGCTCGGCTAGCCGCTGGTGCCCACGGGCTGAGACTTCCCTAGGATCCCGCGTGCCCCATCCCGCCGGCGTATGCAGGCCGGCGGCCTTTCGTTCCCGGAGCACTTCGTTGGCCCGCTCAAGACTAGCCCGCCGCGCCGCCTGCACTTTGGGATCAAGGCGCTGCTGCAAGCGCAGGCGGCGCCCTCGGGTAGAGCGTTGCTCTTCCGGCACGGCGGCGCGGGCGCGGGCCCCAGCGGCCATGAATCGCGCGTACGCGGGGGAAGACTTGCGCGCATCCGCTTGTTGTTGTCGTATTTCCTTTAGGGCCGGGCCAAGCAGACCGGTGGTCGCATTCAGCTCGAAAAACGCCTTGTAGTCCGCCGGCGCAATCCCATGTACTTGACTGACATGACCCCCGAGGTTGCCAAAGTACGCGCCGCAGATATGGCACTGCGCGAGTTGGCCATCGTCGGCGAGCACACCGAGGCTCCCATGGATCGGCCCCTCCCAGACACGATCGCGGTCCACCGCTTCCTCCTTTACTGATCGGAGCTTGAGATTGCGACCATCCAGCCTGGTCGCTCAATTCCGCGCTCCGCCGTCTGGCTCGACCGCCGGCCACGGCCGGCGGCACCGCTGCCTCGCCGGTATCGCCACTACCGGGGCGCCTTCTCGCCTGCAGCTGGTCGTCCACCCCGCGCTGCCTCACCCCCCTCAATCGGATCGACGTCACGCTCGCGGCCGCGGGCCGGGTGAAGCACGGGCGTCTTCGGATTATGACGGTTCATCACAGCCTACGCTACCCTTCTGCTCCCCTGGCATATTCAAGTCGACGTTCGCTTCCGTTTCACGAGCCACTCTTGGATACACCGCTTCAGCGGCGCATCCATCGTTCGTCCGGCTCTGCTACCATGCAGCGAGTCAACGTTTGGCGCGGGCAAACGCGCACATCACGCTGACAGGCTGCGGCTACCGATTTCGCGCGATAGGGGAGGACGCCTTGGACACCTACAACATCTATATGGACGAGGCGCCCACGGGCGGTGAGCCTGATGGCGAAGAGGGCTACGAGGTTGAGTTCCGGGTCGTTTCCGACAGCGCGGACGATGGCAATCCCGAGTCGAACGCCGTGCTCGCCGGGCTCGATCTCGTTGACCTGATCAACCTGCGCGATGCCCTCCAACAGGAAATCGACAATTTTGCGCTCGCCGCGCTCGAAGCGCAATCGGTGCAGCAGGGCGATGGCGACGACACGCCCTTGCCATAATCCTCGGTCACCGCTCCGCTTGCGCTGGTCGTCGCGATCGTTCAAACTCACCATCGGGCTGGCGTTCGGCGCCAGCCCGATGTTCACGTCCGTCCCGGGTGTAGTGAGCCAGGGCGGTGTTCCACGGGAGGTTATGCCGGCAATGATCAGCTAGCGTCCAGCGATGGCTCGACCGGTCCCACCGGCGCCGTCGTTCTCTTTGGCTTTGACCAGACGCGGATGCCAGATGGCTTCTCCCCGCGTGTTTGGTCACCGCTCCACGGGAGGACGCATGCTCACCGTCAGCAATCTCTCGAAACAGTTTGGTGACCGTCTCATTCTTGACCGTATCTCCTTCGTCATCAACGCCGGGGACCGGGTTGGTCTAGTTGGACCGAACGGAGCCGGCAAGTCGACCCTGTTGGCCC
>JACCYK010000283.1 GCA_013696525.1 Chloroflexia bacterium | reverse complement strand
GTTGGATCGCGCCTCACTCGGATGAGGAGCAACGATGTACACCGCACTGGGTCCGGGCGCGATTGGCATCCGCGATCTGTCATTGCTGGAGAGCATTCTCCTGGCCCGCGACGTGGGGTTTTCCGGCCTCGTCTTCGACATCCGGGAGGCCGCCCGCCTGGCGGACGAGCGAGGCATCGACCAGGTGCGCGATCTCTTTACCAGCGCGGGCATCCGACCGGCCTCGTGGAGCGTGCCCGGCGGGGTGCCGTCGGGCCCGGTGGCGCCGGACGATCTCGACCGACTACCGCGCTACCTCGCCATCGCCCGCGGGCTCGATTGCACACGGGCGACGACCTTCCTGCCGCCCGGCTCCAATGAGCGGCCGTACGACGAGAACTTCGCCTGGACCGTCGACCGCCTGCGGCCATTCGCGGCGGCCTTAGCGGACGCGGGGTGCTGGCTCGGCCTCGAGTTCTGCGGCCCGAAGACGTTTCGTGCTGCCTTCCGCCATGAGTTCCTGTATACGATCGCCGGCGTCCGCGAGCTGGGCCGGGCGATCGGCACCGGCAACATCGGCATCTTGCTCGACGCTTTTCATCATTACACCGCCGGCGGCACCATCGACGAGCTTGACCAGCTTTCGGTCGAGGAGATCGTCGTCGTCCATGTTAACGACGCGATCGCCGGCGTGCCGCGGGATGAGCAGCTTGACCGAGTCCGGCTGCTGCCGCTGGCCAGCGGGGTGCTGGAGATCGTTCCGTTCATGCAGAAACTACACGCTATCGGCTACGACGGCCCGGTGATGCCGGAGCCGTTCAGCCAAGAGCTGGAAGACCTGGCGGCGACCGATCCCGCCGCCGCCGCCGCGACGACCGCGCGTTCGATGACGGCGCTCTGGCAGGCGTCCGGGTTGGAGGGATAGCAGCCGGCCGCCTCACGCGCTCATTTCAGCGGATGCTGGTCCTCCTGCTCACGGTCTGGCGCTGCCGGCCGTGACCCACACTGGCCGCGCTCGGGCGTGGCGGATGGGCTTTCGGGCCGGACTCGGGTGTACGATACGAACAACACTCCGTATTGCCTACTCGATGTCCCAGAGGACGGCGCCGGCGCATCAGGAGACCATGAGTATGGCACGTACCTTTGCCCAGCCAGCGACCGAGCAAGCACCATTGCGGATGAGTTATGCCGAGTGGCAGTCTTGGCTCGGGACCGAGGAGATGCATCGCGGGGAATGGGTGGATGGGGAGGTGGTTGTCTTCGCGCTGCCAAAGTATCTGCATCAGGCAATCCTGCTCTGGCTGGCCAGATTGCTGGCGGAGTACGTCGACCGGCGGGAGCTTGGCCAGGTTGGCGTGGACGGGGCCGAAATGTGGTTGCGATCGCGAAATACGGCCCGGCTGCCCGATCTTTTCTTTGTCGCGACCGCCAACCTCGGCCAGCTCAATGCTGATCGGCTTGAAGGGCCCGCGGACCTCGTGGTGGAAATCATCTCGAACGACAGTGTCACCCGTGATCGCCGGGAGAAGTTTCTCGAGTATCAACAGGCGGGTATTCTGGAATATTGGATCATCGATCCCCGGCCCCGACAACAATCGGTGTCGTGCTTTGCCCTCGCCGCGGATGGCCGCTACCACGAGATTCCAGCGGACATCAATGGACATGTGCAATCGCGGGTTGTGACTGGATTCTGGTTTGATCCCTCGTGGCTCTGGCAGGAGCCAAGGCCCAGGCCATACGAGCTCGTCCCTCGCTTCATGAGCGGCGCACCGCACTGATCCCGGTATCGTTGACCAATGACTCATGGAACGCCCAGGGGAGATCCCATCATGGCGAGCGCCTACACCCAGCCAACGACCAGCCTCGCCCCGCTTCGAATGAGCTACGACGAGTGGCAAACCTGGCTCGGTCGAAATGAGCGCAATCGCGGTGAGTGGGTCGATGGGGAGGTGGTTGTCTTCGCGATGCCGAAACACCTGCATCAGGCCATCATGTTCCTGCTTGCCCGGCTCATGGCGGAGTTCGTTGAAGCCGCCGACCTCGGTGAAATTGCCGCGGATGGGACGGAGATGTGGCTACCAGAACGGCGGACAGCGCGGCTGCCGGACGTTTTCTTCGTCTCCGCCGAGCATCGTGACCGACTCACTGACGAACGGCTCAACGGGCCGGCTGACCTGGCGGTCGAGGTCATTTCGGATGACAGCGTGACGCGGGATCGGCGTCGAAAGTTTGCGGAGTATCAGGACGCGGGCATCCCGGAGTACTGGATCGTCGATCCTCGCCCCCGCCGGCACACTGTCAGCGTCTACGTGCTGGATGCGGATGGACAGTACCAGGAACGACCAGGCGATGACGAGGGACGTGTCCATTCGTCCGTGCTGCCGGGATTTTGGATCGACCCCGCTTGGCTCTGGCAGAATCCACGGCCAAAGGCGTCCCAACTCATGGCACGGATCATGGCGGAAGCCGAGCGGTGATCCGATCGTCATGCACGGTATAGCGGAGCATCAGGAGATTATCACCATGGCCCGCGCCTTCACCCAACCAATCGCCGAGACAGCCCTCGTACGCATGACCTACGACGAGTGGCAGGCGTGGTATGACAAGGAGGCGGGTAATTGGGGCGAGTGGGTTAGGGGAGAGGTGATTCCGTTCATGCCGCCATTGCTTAGTCACGGCGACATCGTGAATTTTCTCAATCGATTGATCGGCAACTACAGTGATGTTTACGGACTTGGTCGGGTGTACGTCGAGGCTGCCGAGTTGTGGTGGCCAGACAGCGAAGCCGCTCGTGTACCCGACGTCTGCTTCGTTTCAAACGAACATACCGATCGGCGTACGGCTCGGCGCCTCGAAGGATATGCTGATCTTGTGGTGGAAGTCATTTCAAGAGACAGCGTGAGCAGAGATCGACGACAGAAGCTCACCGAATACCAAACTGCCGGCATCCCGGAATACTGGATCGTCGATCCACGGCCACGGCGTCAAACCGTCGAAATCTATCTGCTTGACGAACATGGGCGCTACCAGGAGCTAGCGCGGGAAAGGTCCGGGCGGCTCCGCTCTCGGGTGCTGCCGGGGTTCTGGATCGATCCCTCCTGGCTCTGGCAAGACCCACTGCCAGGACCATACCAGCTCATCGCTCAGAACATGGCCGATCCGCCCGAGCCCCTGCCATAAACTAGCGCCAGTGTGACAGTGCATCCACTCTGATGAAGGAGCGAGACGTGGCGGAACGGGTGATGGTCAACGTGCCGAGCAACCAGTACGACGCGGTGATCATCGGCGGCGGCCACAACGGCCTAGTGGCCGCCTGCTATCTGGCCCGCGCCGGGAACAGGGTTTGCGTGCTGGAACGCTATACGGAAGTCGGGGGCGCCGCCATTTCGGAGGAGATCGCGGGGGCGCCGGGGCACATCGCCTCGACCGGCTCCTATGTCCTCTCCCTGGCGCCGCGCAAGATCCTCGACGAGCTCGATCTGTGGGGGAACGGGGTCGAGCTGATCCCGCGCAACCCGCGTTCCTTCGCCCCGCTCGCGAGCGGCGACGACGGCCTGGTCTTCTGGGAGGACCAGGCTGATCTGCTGAAGGAGCTGGCCCGCTTCTCCCCTCGCGATGCCGCCGCCTATTCGGACTACGACGCCTTGATCGAGCGGGCCTGCGCCATCATGGACGAGTTCATCCTGCGCAACCCGCCCAGCTACGCGGAGTTCGCCGCCGCCTTCAACCAGCCGGGGGATGAGCGGATCTTCAAGTACATGATCCTCGGCTCGGCCGCCGATTTGGCGGAGTACTATTTCGAATCGGAGATCATGCAGGCCGCCGCCTGCGCCCTCGGTCTGATCGGCACCTTCCGCGGCCCGCGCGACGCCGGCACCGGCTACGTCAAGCTCTATCACTCGATGGGGATGTCGACCGGGCGGCGCGGCGCCTGGGCCTACGTGCGGGGGGCGATGGGGAGCGTCAGCCAGGCCCTGGCCCGGGTCGCCCGCGGCCTGGGGGTCGAGATCCGGACCGGCAACGAGGTGACCCAAGTCTGCGTCCAGAACGGCCGGGCAACGGGGGTCGCCACCCGCGACGGCGAGGAGTTCCATAGCAAGATCGTCCTCTCCAACGCCGACCCGCACCGGACCTACCTGAAACTGGTCGATCGGCAGCATCTCCCCGGCCCTTTCATTAATGACATCGAAGCGATCCAGTTCACTTCGCCGGTGATGAAGATCAACCTGGCGACGACCGAGCTGCCTCGCTACAAGGCGCTCGCCAAGCGTGGCTACGAGCTTGGCCAGCTCGGCGGCGTCCACATCGGCCCCTCGATCGACTATTTGCAGAAGGCATGTGACGACGCCCGGCGGGGTGAACCGAGCGACTGGCCCTTCTTCTCAATCCACGCCCAATCCGCTCACGACCGCTCGCTGGCGCCGGCGGGCAAGCAGACGATCTCGATCTTCACCCAGTATTTCCCCTACACCCTGGCCGAGGGGACCTGGGACGAGCGGCGGGACAAGATCGCCCGCCACGTCATCGCCCGCTTCGCCGAGTACGCGCCGAACATCGCCGGCGCCGTGATCGAGGCCCAGGTGCTGGCCCCGCCCGACATCGAGGCCCGTTTCGGCCTCACCGGCGGCCACATCTTTCAAGGCGAGCTGGTGCCGGAGCAAGCCTTCGACCTGCGGCCGGTCCCCGGCTCGACCTCGTACGAGGGACCGATCCGCGGCCTCTACCTCTGCGGCGCCGGCGCCTGGCCCGGCGGCTGCGTCTCAGGCGCCCCCGGCCACAACGCCGCCCACGAGGCCATCGCCAAGCTCGCCGCCGGCGCCTACCGGTAGCGCCGGCCCTCGGATGGTCCATTCTCCGG
>JACCYK010000159.1 GCA_013696525.1 Chloroflexia bacterium | reverse complement strand
GAGCTGGCCGCGGGCCCAGCCGCCGGCTTTGCTCTCGATCTCATCCCACATGTTGTGGGCGCGGTCGCGCCGCTCAATCGGCACCAGGCCGAGGAAGAACCGCTTGATCACCGCCTTTTCGGTCATCCAGTAGAAGGTCACGATCATGATCGAGACGACCGCGAAGAGGAGGCCGAAGAAGGAGGTCACAAACTGTGCGGCTTGCACCACCTGGACTGCCTGGATCGGCGGGTCCTCGCGCAGTTGATCGTAAAACCCGATGGCGCCATCCATCACCCGGCTACCGTAGGTTCGTACCAACTCACTGGGACTGTTCGCCACCCGCTGCTGCAGGTCCGCCAGCAGCTCCGGCGCCCGGGTGACGAGCTCCCGTCCCTGATCAAAGAGCGGCGGCAAGGCGACCAGCATGCCGCCCACGATGACACCAAAGAACAGCAAGTAGCTCGCTAGAATGACCGGTCCCCGCGAGATCCCGCGCCGGCGCAGGGCGTTGACGCCGGGCTCGATCGCTGTCGCGATCAAGATGCCCACGATCACCAGCAACACGACGTGCCGGATCTGGATCACGAACCAGACCACGCCGATCACGAACAGCACCGACAGGGTCAGCACCATCACCCGGCCCGGGGTCAACGGCTGCACGTAGGCGATATTCTCGGCGGCCGTCGCGTTCGGCGCCGGAGCGTCCGTGTGAGCCATTGAGCGGGTATCCATTCTCCACGTACCGACCATCTAGTGGGCGGTCCTATCCCGACGAGTCAGTGTTGCGTACTGATGGCCGAGTCCATGATGATCCTTGCCGGCGCTATCCTGGCGCGACCACGAACCGACCCTCACCCGTGTTCGCCCGCGTCAACTCCCGCCGCAGCTCCTCATACCCGGCCCGCCCCATGAGCGCGTAGGTGGCGTTCTTCCCGGCCTCGACCCCTGGCTGGCCAAACGGATTGACGTTGTAGAGCGCGCCCGCCATCACCGTTTGCAGTTGGTGCAGATAGAACAGCTCGCCAATCGCCGCCGCCGTGATCTCCGGCATCGTGATCGTCAGGTTCGGCCGTGCGGCGCTGGTCAACGCCCAGGCCGTCGCCAGCCGCTCGCGGTCGAGCAACTGCCCCAACTCCGCGCCGCGGAGGTACGCCAGGTCCGGGATCCCGGCCGGCGGATCGCTCACCTCAACTCGGGCTCGATACTGATCCACGCCAACCAGGGCAATCAATTTGTCGTTCGGTCCCTCGGTATAGAGCTGTATTTGCGAATGCTGATCGATGGCGCCCAGGGCCTTGACCGGCGTCTGACCGGCAAAGACTTCCTCTCCCGTAATCGCCAGACGCTTGCCAAGGCTTTCGGCCCACAATTGCCGGAACCAGTCGGCCATACCGAACAGGGCATCGGCGTACGGCATCGTCACCAAAATGCTCTTCCCCAGCCGCGTGTCCGCCAGATAGGATACCGCTGCCAGCAGGTACGCCGGGTTCTCACGCACGTCCGGGCCGCTCGCCCGCGTTCGCATCGCGGCGGCGCCGGCGAGGAGGGCATGGATGTCGATCCCGCAAAGGGCCGCCGGCAGCATGCCGACCGCGCTCAACACCGTTTGCCGGCCATCGACGCCGGGCGGCACGGGGAACGCGCGATAGCCTTCCTGATCGGCCAGTTGCCGCAGCAGCCCGTCCTTCGGGTCAGTCGTCGCCACGATCTGACGGCGCGACTGGTCCGAGCCGACCGCCGCCTCCAACGCGGCGCGGGCGACGAGAAAGTTCGCCATCGTCTCGGCCGTCTGGCCCGATTTCGTCACCACGTTGATCAGCGTGTTCGGCAAATCAACGACATCGAGCGTTGCCCGCACCTTCTCCGGATCCGGATTGTCCAGAACGAAGAAACGCGGACCGTCCCGCCGCTCGTCCGGTTGCAGGTTGCGCCAGGGGTTCGTCAGTGCTTGAATGGTGGCGATGGCGCCGAGCGACGAGCCGCCGATGCCGATGAGGACGTAATCTCGATACCTGTCGCGAGCGTCGCCGGCAAAGGCGACGAGCTCGTCCGCCAGTGCCCGGTTGTCCGGCAGGTCCATCCAGCGCTGCTCGCCGGCGGCATGCTCGGTCATGATCCGGGTATGCTCGGCCACGACCGTGGGCGCGATCTCCTCCAGCATCGCGGCGGAGACACCGTGCTCGCTCCCAACCGCGTCCGCGGTGGCATTTCGGTAGTCTATGGTCAGTTGCGATCGATCGTCCGTGCCTGTATTCACTCCATGCCCAACCGCATCCTAGGAACTGCCGCCCGCTTTGTCATTTTCGCATGTTTGGTGCCCTACCGGCACACGCGATCGCGAACGACGCATCACAAACGAGGTAGTCTCGTTCGATGCGTCGCTCGCGTTTGTTCGGACTGCTCGGTAGCGACATCTGAAATCGGGACACGAACAACCCACGTCCTTGCAACGTGCCGCCCCGTCGGCCTCGACAATGGTCAGGATACTACCAATGAGTACGTGCCAGACGACGCGGTAGCGTTCGCAAGGCACAGGGGCGTCGTGCCACGGCGGCGACGTAGCCGCACCTTGCGAACGCTACCGCGGGTCGATGGTTCGGTCGACGCGGTCAACGCGGTCAACGGTGCGGACTTCAGTGTTCGGGCGGCGGAGCAGGCCGGCGAGACCAGCGAGACCGATCAGGCCGAAGAGACCCCAGTTGTTGTTGTCGTCCGGGGTGACGGGGTCGACGACCGGCGTGACGACGTCGTCGACGACCGGTGTCTCCGTCGCGTCCTGGGCCAGGGCGGCGCCCGTCATGAGCACCGAGAACGTGAGAGCGAACATTGTCGTGAATAGCTTCTTCATGCTACCTCTGCTGGATTTGTCCGAATAAATAAACAACGGCCGTACCCATTACGGCCTTCCCAGCCGCGGCCACTGCAAGAAGGATGCCATTCAGGTCAGCTCGGCGGCGGCCGGCGGCGCGGGCCGCCCGTCTTCCCGCGGTCGCGATCGAGCGGGTTCGAACTCGGCGTTGTCACGCGCTGTTAGCGGGCGGCGCTGAGCGCCTCAACCCGGTCCGTCCCATCCTCCTTGGCCAGGGCGCGGGCTTCCCCGGTGCGGAGTGGGATCTCTTTGAGAAAGAAGGAGACGATGAAGGCGGTGACGACGAACGGGAGGCCCGCTAAGAAGACATCGGCGATCGCTTGCGTGAATCCGGTCTGGACCAGCAGCCTGACCGGGCCGGACAGGGTCTGAATCGCCTGGATGTCGTTCGCATCGAGCTGGCCGGTGGTCGCGGCGGCCGCCACCTCGGGGGCGGTGGCAAACTGGTTCGCCAGGTGTGTAGCCAGGCGAGTTGTCAGCACGGTGCCAAAGATCGCGGCCCCGATCGCGCCGCCCATCTGCCGGAAAAAGGTGGTCGCCCCGGTGGCCGATCCCATATCCCGGTACTCGACCGAGTTTTGGACGGCGACGACGACGGTTTGCATCGTGAAGCCCAGCCCGGCGCCGAAGAGGTACATGAATATGGCGAGTTGAGGGTACGTCGTGTCGACGCTGATCCGCGCCAGGAGGGTGAGCGCGAGGACGAGGATCGCGGCGCCGATGATCGGGAAGATCTTGTAGCGACCGGTCCTCGTAATCAGGATGCCGGAGCTGATCGAGGTCGAGAAGATGCCCAGCACCGCCGGCAGCATCGCCAGCCCGGACCGCGTCGGCGACATCCCCATCACCCCCTGCAAATAGACGGGCAGGAAGATGAGGGCGCCGAACATGGCCACCCCCGCCATGAAGCCGTAGATGTTCGCTACCCGAAAGATCGGGTTGCGGAACAGCCGCAACGGGATGATCGGTTCCTTGGCCCGGGCCTCGACAATGACGAACAGCGCTGCCAGCGAGAGTGATGTCGCCAACAAGCCGATCGCCCGTGGCGAGGTCCACCCGTAGTCGCTCCCGGCCCAGTCGAGATAGAGCAGCATTGCCGACACCGAGGCGACAATGAGCCCGGCGCCGAGGAAGTCGAGCGTGTGTTGGCGGCGCCGCACCGGCATGTTCAACACGGACGAGGTGATGACCAGTGCCACCAGTCCGACCGGGATGTTGATGTAGAAGATCCATCGCCAACTGATCGTGTCGGTGAACCAGCCGCCGAGCAGCGGTCCGGCGACGCTCGACATCCCGAACACGGCGGCGAAATAGCCCTGATAGCGGCCGCGCTCGCGAGGCGGGATGACATCGCCGATCACGGCTAGCGCGATCGCCATCAGGCCGCCGCCGCCGATCCCTTGCAGGGCGCGGAAGGCGATCAGTTGCACCATGTCCTGGCTGAACCCGCACAGGAACGAGCCGATCAAGAAGATGACGATGGCGGCTTGAAAGACGGGGCGGCGGCCGTAGAGATCGGAGATCTTGCCCCACAGCGGCGTCACCGCGGTCGAAGTCAGCAGGTAGGCGGTGACGACCCAGGAGAGCTGATCGAGCCCGCCCAATTCGCTGACGATGCGCGGCAACGCGGTGCTGACAATGCTCTGGTCGAGCGCGGCCAGCAAGACCCCGGTCATCAGGCCGATCATGACCACGACGATTTGCTGATGCTCGAGATAGCGCGGCTGATTGTCGTCGGCGGCCGCGACTTCCGCCGCGAGGCGTGATTCCGCCATCGGGTGCATGACCTTTCTGTTCCGAAATCGGCGACGGCAACGCGACCGCTGAACCGCTCCCGCCCGTGAGGATTGCCACGCCGCAATACCTCTGCCAGGAACGGCCACGGGAAGCATACCAACCAACCGGTTGGCGAAGCCGGGCGATACCTCTTTGGAGGAGATGCTCAAAATCCAACGGCTCCGGCTTTCCCCGCGGACCGACCGCGGCCGCTGTCATCGACGAGTTTCCGGTCGGCGTCCCCTGTTCCTTGGTATGATTGCCGCGACGGCTGAATGTTCGTCCGCTACTGGCACTGTCTTGGAGGTCTCGGTTCATGGTCAGCGACACTTTGACGACCCGGCAATCCGCAGGCGCTAACGGCCATGAGCCGGCATCGCCGGACGCGGCGGGCGCACTGTCTCAAACCGCCCGCGACCATGTCTGGATCCACCAGTTGGCCTGGGACGAGTTCACCGGCGAGCGACTTCGCATCTTCGATCGCGGCGAGGGCTCGACCCTCTGGGATATCCAGGGACGCTCCTACATCGACGGCATTTCCGGCCTCTGGGTCGTCAACGCCGGTCACGGCCGGGCCGAAATCGCCGAAGCCTACGCCAAGCAAGCGACCCGCCTGGCCTACGCTTCCGCCTCGAGCTACACCACCGGCCCAGCGATTGAGCTGGCGGCGAAGCTTGCCAGCATCACCCCCGGTGATCTCAACCGCTTCTTCTTCAGCTCCGGCGGCTCGGAGGCGGTCGAGACCGCGATCAAGATCGCCAAGCAGGTGCAGGCGATGCGCGGCTTCCCCCGCCGCTACAAGATCATCGCCCGCCGTGGCTCGTATCACGGGATGACGCACGGCGCGATGAGTCTGACCGCGATCCGCAACGAGGCGTACTTCGGCCCCTTCATGTACGGGGTATCGCACGTTCCCGGGCCAAACCGGTATCGCAACGACTTCGGGCTCGAGGGCGAGGCGGGCGACTTGATGGCCGCCCGCTACGTCGAGCAAGAGATCGAGAACCAGGGACCGGAGACGGTCGCCGCCGTCATCGGCGAGCCGGTCTCCTCCGCCGCCGGGGTCCATGTCCCCTCGCCGAAATACTGGCAAACCCTTCGCCAAATCTGCGACAAGCACGGGGTCTTCCTGATCGCGGACGAAGTCATCAACGGCTTCGGTCGCACCGGGACGATGTTTGCCACCGAGCAATTCGGCTTCGTCCCCGACCTGATGACCATGGCCAAGGGCCTGTCCTCCGGCTACGCCCCGATCGCGGCGACCGCCGTCCGCGAGTCGCTCTTCGCCGACTTCCAAGAGAAGAAAGAAGTCGCCCTCGGTCACCTCTTGACCTTCGGCGGGCATGCCGCGGCGGCGGCGGCGGCGGTTAAGAACATCGAAATCTTAGAAGATGAGAACCTCTCGGCGGCGGCGGCCGAGCGCGGCGCCTACCTGATGTCCCGGCTGGAAGAGCTCCGGGCCCATCCCACCGTGGGTGATGTCCGCGGTATTGGCCTCTTGTGCGGCATCGAGCTGGTGCGGAACAAGGAAACCAAGCAAAAATTCGGCAAGGAAGCGGGCTTCATCAAGCGCGTCGGCGAGCTGCTGGTGGACCACGGCATTGTCACCCGCGCCTGGGACACGATGCACTTCGCGCCGCCGCTGGTGGTCACCACCGCCGAGCTGGACCGGATGGTCGCCATCGCCGACGAAAGCCTCACCACTGCCGAACGGGAGTTCGCGATTGAGATCGACGGCTGACTCGACCGTGAGGCAACAGCAGACACCGTTCGACTCCAGAACGGTGTCTGTTGTTGCCAAGCTCGGGAATGAATCCCCGAGCTGAAATTACAAACCGCCCTGAAGGGCGCTGGGGATGATCCTCCACCGCTGTTTCATTGACAATGGCGCCAGATTCTCGCGATGAGCCGGCTTCAGCCGGGTTCGTGTATTCAGCTTGGGGATTCATTCCCGAGCTTGGCCACGCTGAAATCCCTCCTTCACGGAGGAAATTGGCCGCGGAAACTCACTGCCCGTGGCGCATTTGCAGGCAGGCCCGGCAGAATACGGGACGATCACCGCTGGGCCGGAAGGGGAGCCGGATCGAACGGCTACAGGCGGCACACCTCGCGTTGTGCAGGCGTCCGTTGCCGCTTTCCGGGCCCGGCGCCGGCCAGGGCGCGGCGCCGGCCACGCCCGTGGCATAGGCCGCCAATCGGCTGGCATTGAGGGCGTCGCGCCGGTGCTGGCGGCAGGCCGGGCACCGCGCCGACAGCGGCAACGCCGGGTCATGGCGCCCCGCCGCTTCCTCCGGCGCCCGCGCAAACGTCTCGCCGCAATCGACACAGATGGGGGTCCGCACCCCGGACAACAAATCAACAGACTCGGGCGATGACACGCTTCACTCACTCACTCACCGCGGGCTCGGCACGGAGCCCGCCTTCATAGATTCCCCGGATAATATCCTCGATCGCCGGCTCCTCGATCGCGACATCGACCACCGGCGCCCGCGCCACCACGCTTGAGATGAGGCTCGCCGCCGACACCGCCTCGCGATCGAACCGGAGCCACCGGCGCGGGCCATCCGCTCGCACCAGCTCCACCCCGTCGCGGACGAAGCCGTCGATTGTGGCCCCGGCCTCGAGGTCCACCACCAACGTGCGGTGGCTCCCGTGGCGCTGCCGCAATGCCTCGACACTCCCATCATAGAGTAAACGGCCGCGATCGATGATGATCATCCGGCGACAGAGGTGCTCGACGTCGGCCAGGTCGTGCGTCGTCAGCAGGATCGTCACCCCGCGCTCCCGGTTGATCCGGGCCAGGAACTCCCGCACTCGCGCCTTGGCGACGACGTCAAGCCCGATCGTCGGCTCGTCCAGGTAGAGCAACGGCGGCTCGTGCAACACGGCGGCGGCCAGATCGCCCCGCATCCGCTGTCCAAGCGAGAGCTGGCGGACGGGGGTCTCCAAAAAGGGATCGAGATCGAGCAACGACCGCATCTCGGTCAGGTTGGCCTGGAACCTGTCGACAGGCACTCGGTAGACGAATCGCAGCAGCTCCAGCGATTCGATCAGCGGCAAGTCCCACCAGAGCTGGGTCCGCTGGCCAAAGACGACACCGATCTTGCTGGCCAGCGATTTCCGTTGATTCCACGGCACGTACCCGGCGACGGTGGCTTCCCCCGCGGTCGGCACCAAAATCCCGGTCAGCATCTTGATCGTGGTCGATTTGCCGGCGCCGTTCGGCCCGACGTAGCCGACGATCTCCCCCGCCGCGACGTCGAACGAGATGTCGCGCACCGCCCGCACCTCGCGGCCCGATCGGTCAACCAACGAGCGCATCGCGCCCAGGGCGCCCCGCCGGTGCCGCGCCACCCAATAGCTCTTCGAGAGACCCCGCGCCGTAATCATCCCCGCCCCCTACGATCCGGTGCTTCGATAGTGACGTACGCCAAGCCGCCAGAGCGCGGCCGCGGCCATCGCGAAGGCGAGCGCCGCCACCGGTGCCAGAAACGGAACGAAGCCCGGCAGGCCGAGCGGGTCCGGCTTGTCCAACAAATACAGCGACGGCAGATAGATGACAAACCCGATCGGGACCACGAAGAGCAACAAGCCGCGCAGCCAGCCGTCGTAGATGTGCAGCGGGTACTGCGCCATGTCGGACCCACCGTAGGTAAACGCGTTGAGAACTTCCGTTGCCTGGGTGGTCCAGAAGCAGACCGTGGCTTCGATGGCGAACAGCGCGACGTAGAGCAGCACCGCGCTCGCCAGCACGATTGGCAGATAGACCAAGCGCCCCACGGTCCACTCAATACCAACGAACCCGATCGCCGCCCCGAGGACAAGGACACCTTGAAGGGCTTCGCCCAGGCGCCGGATTTGCATCTCTGCCGCCAGCACTTGCAGCAGCGTCCCGACCGGCCGCACCAAGACCCGATCAAACGTCCCCTGGTGAATCAGGGTCGAGAAGGAGGAGAAGCCAGAGCCGAGCAGGTGGGCGATGCCGAAGGACGTGCAACTGAGGCCGTAGAGAAACGCCACCTCGCCGACATCCCAGCCGCCGATCGCGCCAAAGTGCGAAAACAGGATGAGAATCGCGATCAGCTCAACGAAATTCACCCCGAAGTTGCCGGCGATTTGGGCGATGAACGAGCCTCGATATTGCATCTGTCCCCGGAGCCGGGCGCCGACCAGCCGGCGGCAGATCGCCAGCTCGGCCCCGATCTGACTATCCACCTTGCACCACCAGCTTCCTGACGGCGGCGTTCAGGACGACCTGGCCCAAGAGCCGCAGGGCCACGACCCAAAACGCCTGGATCAGCAGCGCGCTCTGCGGCGTCCGCTGGCCAAGAAAGACCTCCACCGGCACCATCACGATCGCCCGGAACGGCAGCCATTCGGCAACGGTCCGCAACCAGCCGGGGAAGAACGCGATCGGGACCAACAAGCCGGAGAAGAAATTCAACACCAGGACCGCTATCGTGTTGATGCCGCGCACGTCTAGTAGCCAAAACGCGGATAGGTTCAAGAGAAAGCGCCAGCCGAAGCTGACCAAAATCGCCAGATTGACGCTGATGAAGAAGGCCAGCCAGGTGGAGATCGTCCCCGGCCAGGCCAGATCGAACAGCAGAGCCCCCATGGCGAAGGTTGGGACAAACCGCGTCAACCAGTGACAGGAGGCCCGGCCCAGGTCGCGGCTCAGCCAGTAGAGTTGAAAATCCATCGGCTTCATCAGATCGCTGACTACATCGCCGGTCCTGATCGAGTCCGCCACCTCCCACCAATTCCAGAGGTAGACCAGCATTAGCAGCGATTGGCCGATCCAGACAAAGGTGAGGATCTCGGGCAGCGTGAAATCCGCCACCACTCCCCGTTCGCCATCTTGATAAAAGGCGCGGTAGACCGACGAGAAGAAGATGCCGAAGACCGCGTTGGTGAACAACCCGGCCAGGGTGGCGACCCGGTAGGTGAGATGGCGCTGGAACGACCGGCGCGCCACCTCAAAGTAGAGCCGCACGTCGCTGACCCCGTTTCCGTTCAATGCAACTTGCGAACAGGACACCCGACCGCGTGGGCGCGGTATGGTACACCGCCAAGGTCGATCCGGCCAAGTCCGAAGTACGAGCGGTGAGTCGTGAAGGTGTGTCGGTCATCCGGCCCGTGACGAGCAGCGG
>JACCYK010000149.1 GCA_013696525.1 Chloroflexia bacterium | reverse complement strand
CATGTGTACTATATTCGCCCGGTCGTGTCAAGGGGCGGCGAGGAGGGCGGGATGCTTCGGGCACGGCGCTGTGTGGCGGACGGGTGCGCGATCGGTGCAACCGGGGCGGGTGCTGTGCCCGGCGCACGCGCGGGGGGCGTATGGGCGGGAGCTGGAAGCGGCGATCGGGCGGATGGCGCGGCAGGTGGAGCAGGCGTTCGCCACGGCGCCGGAACAGGGGATCGCGGCCACCGCCGCACCGGACCGGCGAGATGAGGTGGTAGTGGCGTTTGAGCGGCGGGTAGCACGGGGGGAGTATGGGGAGCTGTTTGATGCCCGGTTGCGGGCGGTGATGGCGCAGGCGGCGGCGGAACGGGGGATCGCGGAGGAGATCGGGACGGTGCGGGTGGTGCTGGCGCGGTTGATGACCGATCCGGGGATTGATCCGCTGCACCTGGCGCATGGGGTGGCGCGGGTGGCGGGGACGACGGTGCGGGCGATGCGGATGCAGCGAGATTTGGAAGCGGGGGCGGCGGCGGAGTTTCAGCACAACTACGCGCTGCTGGCGGATGAGCTGCTGACGGAGCGGCAACGGTTGCGGGAGCGGCAGCGGGCACGAGAGGCGGCGAAACGGGACGGCGGCGAGGAGCTGGTGGAGCGGTTGGAACGGGAGAGCCGGGCGGCGGTGTTTCCGGCGGAGCGGGAATGATTCGGAATTCTGCTGAGCGATGGACACTTCGACGGTCGGAGGCCACGGCGTTGGGCTCAAGTCCGCGCTGACCACCGGGAAGTCCCAGCGGGAGGGAGGACGCGCCGTTGCTTCGGTGAGCGGACGTTGCGTCAAGGGTCGTCGACGCCCCTCGTGAGAAGTTGTTTGACGTAGCTGGAACCGAAAATGGAACGCTGACTCCAAGAGAGGCAACACCAGTCGCCGCGGGAGGACCAACGTCGGCCCCCGTCACGGGAAGCTCGCCCAGGAAGGCGTCGTCGCGCCAGTTGGGACCAGGAGCCTCGTGCTCACGCATCGCTAGGGTCAGCTCGGCTCAAAGAGCGCGAGGTCGGCGATGTCCGCGTAGTCCTTGCGGTTGCGGTTGCGGGTGACGAGGGTGTAGCCGTACTCCAGCGCAATCGCCGCCGTGATCAGGTCGATGGCGCGCGAGCGGACGCGCTTGCCCTGGCGGGCCAAATCCTCCCGTAGGGCGGCACAGCGCCGGGCGGCGGCCAGCGAGAAGGGGACGACGGGTACCCCGGCCAGAAAGGTGTCGAGGCTGGCGCGGGCCTGCTCCGGATTGGGCCGCGCGGCATCCCTTGATAGACTTCCATGTACGTGACGATCGAGATGCCCGGCCCTCGGGCGCCAGCCGCTCGAGCAAGGAAAACGAGCAAGGCTGGCCGCGCGGCACCAACCCCCACGTTGCCCTGGAGCAGTTCGAACACTTCCTGGCGGTGGTGCCGACCCTCCCTCTCTCGCCAGCGGTTGCCCGACGCTGCGCCTGGCCGCGCGAATCGCTGAAGGGTCGTGGCCGGAGCGTCCGGCACCGCGCTCTGGACCTGGTGATTGCGGCGACGGCGCTGGAACACGGCCTCCAGCTTGTCACGCGCAACCTGGCCGACTACGAAGACATTCCCGAGCTTGCGCTCCATGAGCCAAGCTGACCCTGGCGACGCGCGGCCACGGCCCGCGTTGAGGAGAAACACGCCAGGGGCAAGACTACGTCTCGCCCCTGATATGTTCCGCCATGTATTCGAAGCGGGCGCTAGCCGCGGGCGGCTTCGTAGCGTTGGTTGACGGCGTCCCAGTTGACGGTGTTCCACCAGGCGTTGAGGTAGTCGGGGCGGCGGTTTTGGTACTTGAGGTAGTAGGCGTGCTCCCAGACATCGACGCCGAGGACGGGGGTCCCGCTGCCGTCCATCAGCGGGCTGTCCTGGTTCGGCGTGCTGGTCACGCTCAGATCGCCGCCCGGGCCGGCCACCAGCCAGGCCCAGCCGGAGCCGAAGCGGCCGGCGCCGGCCTTGTTGATCGCTTCCTTCAAGCCATCAAAGGAGCCGAACGCCTGGTTGATCGCGGTAGCGAGGGCTCCGGTCGGCTGGCCGCCGCCGTTCGGGCCCATGATCTCCCAGGACATCGTGTGGTTGAGATGGCCGCCGCCGTTATTGCGAACCGCGGTCCGCTTGTCGTCCGGCACGCGATCGAGGTTTTGCACTAGGTCCTCAATGCTCATGTTCTCGAATTCGGTCCCCGCCACCGCGTTGTTGAGGTTGGTGACGTAGGTGGCGTGGTGCTTGTCGTGGTGGATCCGCATCGTCTGCTCGTCGATATGCGGCTCCAGCGCCGCGTAATCGTACGGAAGTGGTGGTAGCTCAAAGGCCATCGCTGTGTTCTCCCTTCAACATCCGCTGCCCGGCGCCACGACCGTTGTCGCGGCGGCAAGGCAGCAAATAATCCGCGCCTGAGAGGAGGATACCGCAAGATGTGCGCCGACTCCGCCGCATATCCAGGCCAATCGGCCGCGAGTCGCCGCTGGTAGGCAGGACGTGGAGCCCGCGTCAGCTGATCCACGATCTCATATCAACGTGCTGTGACGGCCACCACCAGCACATTGGGGATCGGACGACTCGCTCAGGTGGCTGGACCACGGGTCCAACGCTGATGACAGGCGGAATCATGCTCAGTCGGTGCGGTGCCATGGACAGGAGCGGCGATTTCATGGAGCGTGGGGATGATTCCGTGCAGAAGCTGGAGATGTTGCCGATCGTGATCGGCCCGACCGAGTTTTTAATCCCGATCATCCCGCGTCAGGGCGACGACCGCAAGGCGACCATCCGGGGAGCGGTTGTGTGCGGCGCTGACCCCGGCAGGACAATGTCATCGACCTCCAGGCGGAGCCGCCCGATGCTTAGGCGCTACTGCATTGGCCAATCGCCGGGGAGACGTGTCTCCCCGGCGATTGGCCACCGTATTCCAAACGCGCCAAACTGGTCAGCAGTGGACGAACCTACAG
>JACCYK010000115.1 GCA_013696525.1 Chloroflexia bacterium | reverse complement strand
CGCCCCGGCGGCCTCACAGAGCTCGTCGTCGATGGGCGTTACGGTTCGGGGGTGGCCTCTGGGCCTGCCCCCGGCATGGCGCCGAGTTGTTGCAGCAGTCCAAGCTGATCGTACGTCACCCAGTCTTCCACGATGAGACCGTCTTCAATGCTGAGGAACGCGGTTCCCCGCAGCTCCACCGCTTCCCCCGTCGGCGGAATGCCCTGGAACTCGCCTTCGGACGTCCCCCGCATCGTCCAGCGCACGGCGACGGTATCGCCATCGACCGCCACATCCTCGATCGGGAAGGTGGCGTCGGGGAAGGCGGTGCGGAGGAGGGTGACGAGGCCGCCGATGCCCGCCGGCCCGCTCAGCTCACCGCCGGGAATGTGGAACAGGGCGTCGGGCGCGACAATCTCCTCCGCGACCGCGAGATCGCCCTCGCCGTGCAGTTCTTCGAAGAAGCGATGGGCGATCTCCAGGTTTGCCGACTCTTCCTCGCTGTAGGCGGCGGGTTCAAGCTGCTCCTGGGCGCTGGCGACGACAAGCTCAGGACTCTCCCTGGCCGAGAGCGGGCCGGGGGCCACGGCGAGCCCAATGAAGGCGAGCGCCGCAACGGCAGAGGCAACGAAGACCCATGGTCTCGGTGCCGTCGCCGCGGGAGAGGGAGCGCCACCGGTTGCGGCCGCGTGGCGCTCGTGCTCGGCGGTGGCAAGCAGATCCTGCCGGCGGAGATTGGAAACGGCATTCTCCGTGTCTGGATGCGGTGGCATGGCAACCTCCTATTGTTTCCACCCCGGCGGCTCCGGATGACGCTCACCCGTGGTTACCGGCGGTTGTGGTCTCACCCTATGGCGTCCGTGTTAGCGCGTTGTTAGCGATGGCCGGACGTGGGTATGGCTGGTGGTTGACCGGCGCCTGACCAGCCGCTACGCTCGGTGCAGAACGTCACACCGCGTCGTTGGGGCGGCGAACATGAACACGGCCGTGGCGACCGCTACCGAGGTCCTTGAAATCCGTCTCCTCGGCGGCTTTTCCGTCACCGTCGGTGGCCACCGCGTGCCTGACGCGGTCTGGAGCCGGAAGCGGGCGGCGGCTTTAATCAAGCTGCTGGCGGTGGAGCCGTCGCACCGGTTGCACCGTGAGCAAGTCATGGAGGCGCTCTGGCCGGAGCTCGATCCAATGGCGGCCGACAATAACCTGCGGTTCACGCTCTTTGCGGCGCGAAAGCGACTGGCGGGCGCTGGTTCGCGGCCCAACCAGTTCATCACTCGCGCCGGCGAGAGTCTCAGCTTGGGCCCCGCCGAGGCGTTGACCATCGATATCGACCGCTTCGAGCGAGCGGCGACGGCGGCCTGGACCGTCGACGACGTGATGCTCACCAGAGCGGCGCTCGACCTTTATGCCGGGGAGCTGCTGCCCGAGGATCCGTACGAGGATTGGGCCGCGAGCCGGCGCGCCGCGTTGCGGGCGGCCCATCTCTCACTGCTGCGGCGGCTGGCCGAGCTGCAATTCGGCGAGGGAGCGGCGGCGGCGGCGATTGCCGCCCTGGAGCGGCTGGTGGCGGTCGAGCCAACCGATGAGGCGGCCCAAACGCGATTGATGCACGTTCTGGCCTTGACCGGACAGCGGCAGCGGGCCCTGGCGCGGTACGAGCATCTTGTCGCCGCCCTCGCCCGCGAGGTCGGGGCCGAGCCGGAGGCAGCGACCCGGCGGTTGCGGGATGACATCCGGGATGGCCGCTATCCGCCGCCGCCGGCATCGCCAGCCGCGCCAGTGATTCAGCGCGGCGCGAAGACGGCGTCCACGGAAATCGCCGCCACCGTAGGCTTGTCGCTGGGATCGCCGGGTGTTCTTCCAACTCCAACCGATGCCTTGATTGGGCGGGAGCGGGAAGTTGCCGAGGTGGGGCAACTCCTGACCGGCGCCCGGCTCGTGACGTTGACTGGGCCGGGCGGGGTCGGCAAGACACGACTGGCGCTGGCGCTGGCGCGGGAGGCCGCCGCGACGGCTCCGGCGGGAGTCATCTTTGTCGATCTCACTCCTCTTCGTGATCCCAACCTGGTGCTGCCGGCCATCGCCAGCGCGATCGGCGTCCGCGACGAACCGGAGGAGCGGCTGCTCCGGTCACTCACGATGATGCTAGGGCGACAGCGGCGGTTGCTCGTTATCGACAATTTTGAGCAGGTCGTCGCGGCCGCCTCCGTGGTCGCCGGGCTGTTGGCAGCCTGTCCGGGCCTGAGGATGCTGGTCACGAGCCGGGTCCGCCTGCGCCTGCGCGGAGAACGCGAATATCCGGTTGGTCCCTTGCGCGTGCCCGATCTCGCCTCACGCCGGCGGGGAGACCGTGACCTCGGGAACGTCACGTCTAGTCCAGCCGCCATGCTCTTTGTCGAGCGGGCTCATGCGGCCAACTCCGCCTTCGCGCTCACCGCGGAAAACGTGGCGGATGTGGCGGCGATCTGTCGCGGACTGGATGGATTGCCGCTGGCGTTGGAGTTGGCGGCGGCATGGGCGAAGCTGCTCCCGCCAGCGGCGATGCTCGACCGGCTGGAGCGGGGGCGGCTGGCGCTGACCGGCGGCAGCCGGGACGCGCCGGAGCGGCAGCAGACGATACGCGCCACCATCGCCTGGAGTCATGATCTGCTGGCGGACCAGGAACGGCTCCTCTTTCGGCGGCTAGCGGTGTTCGTTGGCGGCTGGACGATTCCCGCGGCCGAGGCCGTCGCCGGCCACGGCGACCGCGAGCTCGATGTCCTCCTGGGGTTGCGAGAGCTCGTGGATCAGAGCTTGGTGGTCGGGCTTGGCAACCGAGGCGGTGAGACCCGTTACACGATGCTGGAGACCATCCGGGAGTTCGCGCTTGACCGGCTCCAGGCGAGCGGCGAAGGAGGCACCCTGCGCGCCGCGCATGCGACCTACCTCCTGACCCTCGCCGAAGCCGCCGCGCCGTGGCTGGAGCGCGAGGAGCAAGTGACCTGGTACGAGCGGCTTGAAATCGAACATGCCAATGTGCGGGCAGCGATCGCCTGGTTCCAAGCGTGTGACGACACCGAGTCCGTGCTTCGATTCGGTATCGCGCTCTGGCTCTTCTGGTTCAATTTCCGCGCCGAGGAGGGGTTGCGCTGGCTCGCCGATGCGTTGGCCGACGGACCCCATGCCGACCCGCTGTTGCGGGCGGCCGCCCTGCATGGGGCCGGCAACCTGGCTCGCGCCGTGGACGATCCAGTTCGGGGTGAGGTCTTTCACCGGGAGGAGCTTGCCCTCCGGCGCGCCGTTGGTGACGAGACGGGGATCGGCAAGACGCTGCTGCCGCTGGGGGTGGAGGCGTTTGAACAGGAGGACTATGCCCGGGCCGAAACGTTGCTGACCGAGAGCGCGGGCCGGCTGCGCGCGAGCGGTGATCTCTGGGCGCTGGCCATCGCGGTCGAGTGCCTCGGTGGCCTGGCCTTCGCGCGGGGTGATCTCGACGGCGCGAATGCGCAATTGACCGAGGCCCTCCGCATTGGGCGCCGCGTTGGGGATCGCTCGGGAATCGGGGAAACGCTGGCCCGTTTGGGTGCCCTGGCGATGGCCGCTGGTGATGTCAGTACCGCCACGTCCTGCTACGAGGAAGGACTGAGCATACGCCGCGAGCTCGGGGCGCCGTCCGATATCGCCGTTGGGCTGCGGGAGCTCGGCATGCTTGCGATTGAGGATGGAGACTTCGATCGGGCCGAGACGCTGCTGGGGGAAGCGCTCGCGCTTGAAGAGCGGGCGAGCTCGCCCGCTCTTCGCTGCTCCCTGCCGCTCGCCGTGGGGCGGCTCGCTCGCGTGCGCGGCGATCTGAAACGTGCCGCCGCTCACTATGCGGCGGCACTCGATCAGGTTGGCCAGGTCCGTAGTTACCGGCATCAGTACGTCGCCGAAGCGCTCGACGAGATCGCCGCCTTTGCCGCCGTCACTGGGGATAGAGTGCCGGCGGCGCGGCTGTGGGGAGCTGCCTCCGCCGAACGCGACCGGGTCGGCTTGTGGCACCAGCACGGCCCGCAGCTCGAACGACTGCTGCGAACGACGCGAGCAACGATGGGTGAGGCGGCGTTCGCGGCGGCGTGGGAAGCCGGGCGCAACATGGCGCGTGACGCTGCTCTCGCGATCGCGAAGGAGCTGACGGGCAGCGCCGGGGCTGAAGTGAACCTGCCAACGCGGACCATGTAGACCGGCGTCTTGGCGGCCCAACGGTGCTGCCCTTCACCATTGCCGTGAACCGCTGATGCGGGTAAAATCGCGGCAGGATTCGGCGAGTGTAGGCGGAAAGGAACTCCCATGCGGCGGCTAATGAAGACTGACATCGTGCTGGCAGTGTTCATTGGAGGCTCCTTGCCGCATGGCCACGCTCAATCTCGGGATCCTGGCGCACGTCGACGCCGGAAAAACCAGTCTCACCGAACGTATTCTCTTTGAAACCGGCGTCATTGCCGAGATCGGCAGCGTCGATCACGGCACCACCCGGACCGATACGCTTTCCCTCGAACGGCAGCGGGGGATCACCATTCAGAGCGCGGTTGCCTCGTTCAGATTAGCGGATCTCACCGTCAACCTGATCGATACGCCGGGCCACCCCGACTTCATTGCCGAGGTCGATCGCGCCCTCCAGGTGCTGGATGCGGTGGTGGTGGTCATCTCCGCCGTGGCCGGGGTGCAGCCCCAAACCCGGCGCCTGGTCCAAGCGGTGAGGGCCGCCGGCATCCCCTTTATCATTTTCGTCAACAAGATCGACTGCCTGGGCGCCCGCGGTCTCCCCGTGCTGCCGGAGGTCGCGCGCGGGCTCGATCTCTCCCTGGTGGCGATGAATGCCCCGTCACGGCTGGGGACGACCGCGGCGACGGTCTCCCCCTATACATTCGCGGATCAGACATTCGCCAAGCACCTCGTCGACGCGCTGGCCGATGTCGATGACGCGATCGTGGCCCGGTTCATTGACCTCGATTGCCGATTGCCGCCGCGGGAGCTGGAATCGGGGCTGAAGCGGGCGGTTGCCGCCGGCCGCATCGTGCCCGTCCTTTTCGGCTCCGCCATCACCGGCGCCGGCGTTAGCTATCTACTCGCGGAGTTGCCACGGTTGCTGTCCGTGCCGGAGGCTTGCCCTCGGGCGCCGCTCTCGGCCATCGTCTTCAAGGCGCAACGAACCCCGGCCGGGGAAAAGGTCGCCCTGGTGCGGGTCTTCGCGGGAACGCTCGCCGTCCGCGATCAGGTCGTCATTCGTCGCGCCGGGCCGGACGGCGGTTGGGACGCGCACGAGGCCCGCGTCACCGGTCTGGAGTGGTTTGCCGATGGCACAACGTCACCGGTCAGCCGAATTGCCGCCGGCGACATCGGCCGCGTGCATGGGTTCCGCGACGTCCTGATCGGTGATGTGGTCGGGGTGGTGCCGGCCGAACGGAACCGGCCCCACCTGCCGGCGCCGAGGCTGGAAAGCATCATCCGGCCGCGCCAGGCCGCGGCGGCGGGAGCCATGTATGCCGCCTTGCAACAGCTTGAAGAGCAAGACCCGCTGATCAGCATCCGGCGGGGAGCTCGGGCGCCGACCGTTTCGGTCCGCCTCTACGGCGAGGTCCAAAAAGAGGTCATCGAGGCGACCCTGCGCGACGAGTTCAACGTCGAGGTCGAGTTCGACGCCAGCCAGCCGATCTGCATCGAACGCGTCACCGGGATGGGCGCCGCCCGCGAGGCGATCGGGGATGCCGATAATCCCTTCCTGGCTACGGTGGGATTCCGGATCGATCCAGGAGATCCGGAGAGTGGGCTCCGCTACCAGCGCGAGCTGGGGGCACTGCCACTGGCCTTCTATCGGGCGATCGAAGAGACGGTCCACGCCACGCTGGAAGAAGGGCTCCTCGGCTGGCCGGTTCGCGAGTGCGTCGTGACGCTGACCGCGGTCGGCATGCTTCCCCCAACCGCCGCCGGGGATTTTCGGAAGCTGACTCCCTTGGTGCTGATGGACGCCTTGCGACAGGCGGGGACGCGGGTCTGCGAGCCGATCGAGCAGTTCACGGTCGAGGTCCCCGCCGGCGTGCTCGGCGACACCTACGCCAGGCTGATCGCCGCCGGGGCCGACCTGGCGGAGACAAGCCAGCGCGGTGAGCGAAGCCGGGTGTCGGGCTCGTTGCCGTCCTCGGCGGTGGACCGGTTCGAGCGGCTGTTGCCCGATCTGACCAGCGGCAGCGGCATCTTTACGACGCAAGCCGCCGGATACCGGCCCGTTCCCCGGAACCCGCCGACCCGGCCGCGAACCGATTTCGACCCGCTCCACCGCCGTCGCTATCTGGCGGCGGTGAGCCAGAGATGATCCGAAGCGCCGGGTTTCGGCGCTCCTACTGTTCTTGATCCGGGGCGATCAGGGGACCGTCACGACATCGATCATGCCGAGCATCGCGTGTGGGATTCCAGTTTCCTGGTCAGGCACAAAGCACACTAGCAAGTAGCTGCCCGACTCCAAGTCGACGCTGAACCAGTTGGTTATCCCGGCCGAGAGGTCGGCGGTGTTCGCGATGTCCTGCATTTGCTCGAAGGAGAGGTTCGGCGGCGGCGTCGCCGATGGATCCATGAAGGTCATCGACAGTTGCAAGACATCGTCAACCGTCGTCCCGTCCGGCACGGTCGCGAGAACCAGGAAATGCGGCTGTTGGCCCTCATTGGTAAGGGCGATGATTTGCGGACCGGCGGCCAGCGGCTGATCGAGGGCAAACGCCATCTCCGTCATCGTGATCGTGACATCGGCCTCCGGCACCGGTTGGTTGGCGGGCGCCTCACCCGTCACCGTGATCGCCACCGGCGGTCGCGGGGCGGTCGGGTCTTCGGCCCAGAGCACCCACTCGCCGGCCGCGAGATCCAGCACGGTGTACGCGGTCTCACCCGGCAGGGCGTAGATGCCGCCCGCGAGCGGCACCTCGTAGTACCAGGGCGGTGGCCCCTCCATCTCCGCGGCGGCACCGGGGGAGGCGACGGGACTCGCCCCGCCGTCCGGGCCGGTCGCCATTGTCGCGAAGAAAGCGATGAGATCGGCGGCGGTCATCCCCTCCGGCGGTTGGAGGAAGCCGACCCCGGCGGACACCACGGGAGGAGCGCCGGCGGTCGAGTCGTTGGTGACGGCGAGGACGTACCGGCCGGCGGTACGCTCGGCCGGCGCGCCCTCAATCGCGGTGTCGGTGATCGTGACCGCGAGCTCGGGCAGCCCAAGCTCGGCGAACGGATTGGCGGCCGCCTGGCGCGCGCCGACCGGCAGCGGCACCAGGATACTGCACACGAGCAGGAACAACGCGATCGCACGTCTGGTTTGTCGCATCCTCATTCTCCTCGGAATCACGCAATGCTCAACAGCGGCCGAACGCATGCGCTCATGGACTGTCCACCGCGCGCCGCCGGCACGATGCCTTGCCGTATAGGCACCGCGTCGTTCGGCGCGCCCGACCGCTCATGCTCGCGACCATTAGCCTAGGGATTGGCGAGAGATGAGGCATGATGAAAATTACGAAGATTTCCGGTCTCTGGTGTGGGGGAGCGTCGCCCTGACTACCGTTGAATCGTGTGGGAATCGTGGCATCGCGTCGGCGGTGCGCTGGACTGGAAGTCCGCGCTGAGCTTCACGAAGTCCTTTCAGGACTGAGCACGGGTACGTGAGATATGAATGTCGCAGATCGAAATTTATCTTATCCAAGATTGATAAAACACGATAATTACTTATTTATGAAAGAAATTTCTGGTACTCAGCGCGGAATTCATTCCAGCGCCTCGGAAGCGCCACGTTCAGAGCCGGAAGTAGGCTCCGCCAACCAGTCGAGGGCGACGGCGGCGGTCCACGATTGGTCGAGGGAGCCGAGGGGCTCGCCGGTGAAGGGCTCAACGTACTCGGCGAAGTCGATGGCGGCGAGCTGGTCGAGGGCGGCGGCGCGGAG
>JACCYK010000057.1 GCA_013696525.1 Chloroflexia bacterium | reverse complement strand
ATCGTGATGTGCGCCTGACCAATTGGGCTCGGGTGAAGCCCAGCCGCAATGAGTCCGGCCGGATGCGCAATATCGGCAAAGAGGTAGGCACCGACCTCTTCCGCGATCTGCCGAAAGCGAGCGAAATCGAGCGTTCGGCTGTAGGCGCTGGCGCCGGCGATAATCGCCCGCGGCCGGATCTCCTGTGCTTTTATCAGCACCGCATCGTAGTCGATCAAACCGGTTTCGATGTTGACCCCGTAGAAATGCGGCTCGAAGAGGCGGCCCGAGAAATTGACCGCCAGACCGTGCGTCAGGTGACCCCCTTCTTGCAGGCTGAGTCCCAGGATGCGGTCCCCGGGCTGAAGGAGCGAAAAGTAGGCGGCCAGGTTGGCATTTGCTCCCGAATGCGGTTGCACGTTGACATGCTCGGCCCCGAACAGCGCTTTCGCTCGGTCAATCGCCAGTGTCTCGACCTCATCCACATATTCACAGCCGCCATAGTAGCGCTTGCCAGGATACCCCTCGGCATATTTATTGGTGAGGACCGTGCCGACCGCTTCAAGGACCGCGGGGCTGACAAAGTTTTCCGAGGCGATCAGCTCGATACCGTCACGCTGGCGCCCTTCTTCGCGCCGAATCGAAGCCGCCACTTGGGGATCGGTTTGACTCAGCGATGCCAATGACACGAATGGATCCTCCTGCCTGAACCGCCCGCACGACCGACCCTGGCTTCGCCAGCTTCAGACGGAGAGCCACAATGCGGCGAGACGGCCGCAGTGTACCATTGCGACGCGGTCTCTCTACCTTTGGCGTGATCGGGGGTTGAACACGCATGCGCGTCCTTGTCACCGGCGGGGCTGGCTATATCGGCAGCGTCGCGGTCGAGCAGCTGCTCGCCGCCGGCCATAGTGTCTCCGTGCTCGACAATTTATGGCGCGGCCACGCGGCGGCGGTCAGCCCCGACGCCGAGCTCCATGTCCGCGATCTCCGTGATGCGCCGGGAGTCGAGGAGGTATTCGCCAAGTCCCGGCCGGAGGCGGTCATGCATTTCGCGGCGGCGACGATCGTCCCGGAGTCAATGACCGAACCGGGCCTCTACTTTGACATCAATGTCGCTGGCACGCATAATCTCCTGAAGGCGTGCCGGGATGCCGGTACCGAGCGCTTCATCTTCTCATCAACCGCGGCGGTCTATGGCGAACCGGAGCGGGTGCCGGTTACCGAGTCCGCGATTCCGCGTCCGATCAACGTGTACGGACAATCAAAGCTCATGGTTGAGCGGATGCTGGAAGCCTACTCCCAAGCCCACGGGCTTCGGTACGCCGCGTTTCGATACTTCAACGTCGGCGGTGCCAGTGCCGAGCACGGCGAAGACCACGATCCCGAGACCCATGTGATCCCGGTCGCCCTGCTGACATTGCTTGGCCAGCGCCCACGCTTCAACCTCTTCGGCACGGACTACCCGACACCGGACGGAACCGCCATCCGCGACTACGTTCACGTCCTGGATTTGGTTGACGCCCACATTCGCGCCCTGGACCATCTTGATTCATCGCTCGGACCGATAAATCTCGGCAGCCGGGCGGGGTTCTCGGTCCAAGAGATCGTCGCCGCGATTGAAGAGGTGACCGGGCGCCAGCTGCCGGTCGAGCGCAATCCGCGCCGGTCGGGAGACCCTCCGATGCTCGTTGCCGACGCCGGCCGGGCCAAAGCCCTCCTCGGCTGGGAGCCGCGGCGGTCGTCCTTGGCGGAAATGATCGGCAGTGCCTGGAATTGGCTCCACCGCCATCCCAACGGGTACGCGACCTAGCGGAAGCCTCGCCCGCGGCGCCCGCCTAGCCGCCGGCCGGTTCCCCGAACCGGCGCTCGTTGCCGGCGAGGAGCCGTCGGATATTGGCGTGGTGCTGAAGCAGAATGATCCCGGTGATGGCAACGATCGCGACGGATTCGTTCCACGGCACGATCGCGAATAAGGCGAGTGCCACCACCACGACGCTGACCGCTGAGCTCCCGACGATCGACGCCAGCGAAACATAGCGTGTGACCAGCACGATCAGGACCATCAGCGGAAAGACGAGGAGTACCCAGGGGATGATGGCCGCCGCCGCCCCCGCCCCGGTCGCCATGCCCTTGCCGCCGCGAAACCCAAGGACGGGCGACCAGCAGTGGCCCGCCACCGCGGCAACCGCGATCGCTGCGATCCACCAGTCGTTGAGTCCGAGCTGACGCGCGAGAAGGAGCGGGATGAAGCCCTTGAGGAAATCGAGCACGAAGACGGCGATCGAAAACTGCCACCCCAAGACGCGGAGCGTGTTCGTGGCGCCCGTGCTGCCGCTCCCGTAGCGGCGGATGTCCACATTGGCGAAGACCCGGCCGAAGAG
>JACCYK010000055.1 GCA_013696525.1 Chloroflexia bacterium | reverse complement strand
AGCGGCTTCAGCGGCCCCGGCACCGGCGCCGCCCGCCCGATCGGGGCATTGACGTACGCAAGCAGATCGGCGGGATAGGTCGCGTACAAGTTGGCGGCCTTGGCCGTATCGATTACCGAGCCGCCGCCGACCGCGACGTAGCCATCGAACCCACCCTCCGTCGCGACCGCGATCGCGTGCTTGAACGACGCATCGGTCGGCTCGACCCGAACCTCGGCAAAGAGCGTGGCGTCGATTCCTTCATCGCGGATCGAATCGAGAACCGCGGCTACCGTTTCACTGCCGGCCAGTCCGGGATCGGTCACCACCAGCACCCTCGTGGCGCCGAAGCGGCGCAGATCGGCCCCGACCTCGCGCGTCGCCCCCGGCCCAAACTTGATCGCGCTGGTGTCCATCGTGAACGTTGTCTCGTTGCTCATGTCTCCCTCAACCGTACCCCGCCGCCACGCCAATACGGCACTCTAGCAAAACCCTGATTTACCGGAAGGTGGTCGTTTCGCATACCATCTACCATGGAAGACAGCCTGTCGTCCGTGAACGTCTCCGACTCGCCCATTGGCAGCCGTTCAACGTATCGTCTAACGTCCGTGAAGAAGGAGTGTGGCATGCCGTCGGCCGATGTGCGCTTTCCGGAGGGGTTTGTCTGGGGGGCGGCGACGTCGTCGTACCAGATCGAAGGGGCGGTGACCGAGGACGGGCGAGGGGCGTCGATTTGGGACACCTTTTCCCATACGCCGGGCACGATCGCCAATGGCGATACCGGGGATGTCGCCAGCGACCATTACCACCGCTTTCGGGACGACATTGGCCTGATGCGAGAGCTGGGCTTGACGGGCTACCGGTTTTCGGTCGCCTGGCCGCGGATCTTTCCCGAGGGTCGCGGCCGGCCCTATCCGGCGGGGCTCGATTTCTACAAGCGACTGGTCGACGAGCTGCTTCTGGCGGGCATCGAGCCGTTCCTCACCCTCTACCATTGGGATCTGCCCCAAGCCCTGCAGGACGCCGGCGGCTGGGAGCACCGCGACACCGTCAGCCGGTTCGCCGAATTCGCGCACACGATGGCGGTCGCGCTCGACACCGAGGTTGGCCAATGGATCACGGTCAACGAGCCGTGGGTGGCGTCTATCCTCGGCAACCTCCACGGCATCCACGCGCCGGGCAAACGCGACCTCAAAGCGGCGTTGCAAGTGGCACACCACCTCCTGGTGGCCCACGGCGAGGCGGTCGGCGCCCTCCGCGCCGAGCTGCCGGCGACGGCGAAGATCGGCATCGCCCTCTCCCTCACGCATACGGAGCCGTTTGGCGATTCCCAAGCCGACGCCGAGGCGGCCGAGCGCGAGGACGGCTTCATCAACCGCTGGTTCCTTGATCCGCTCTACCGCGGCCGCTACCCGGATGACATGTGGGAGTGGTACGGCGAGGCGGTGCCAGAGGTGCGGGCCACCGACCTGGCGACGATCAGCGTCCCGACCGACTTCATGGGCATCAACTATTACTTCCGCGACGTGGTCGCGTATGACCGCTCGGAGCGGCCGGTCGAGGCGCGGTCAATCGTGCCAGCGGGCCAGCCCGTCACCGCCGTCGGCTGGGAGGTCTACCCCCCGGGGCTCTACGAGACGCTGACTCGCGTCCACCGGGATTACGCGCCGGCGCTGATCCATATCACGGAGAATGGCGCCGCCTTCGAGGACCGGCTGATCGATGGCCGGGTCGACGACCCCGAACGGGAATCCTACATCCATCGGCATCTGCACGAGGTCCACCGGGCGATCGCGGCCGGGGTACCGGTGGGCGGCTACTTTGTGTGGTCGTTGCTGGATAATTTCGAATGGTCGGCCGGCTACGCGATCCGGTTCGGGATCGTCTATGTCGACTACGCGACCCAAGCCCGGACGGTCAAACGGAGCGGTCATTGGTACGCGGAAGCGGCGCGGGAGAACGGGATCTCGAGCTAATCAGGGCAGGCGAAAGCGGAGGCCGCCAAGCAATTGGCGGCCTCCGTCGAGTGCGAAACCAGCCGGCGCTCACCTTGGGGGTGAGCCCGGAGCCGGTCTTACATCATGTCCTCGTCGTCCGCGGCCGTGACGTGAACAGCGCGCTGACGAGACGGATCACGCGGATCCGGCTCCACATCAAAGTTGATGCGCTGTCCTTCACGGAGCAGGTCGAAGCCATTGTTCTCGACCGCGGAGCGGTGGAAGAACACATCATTCCGGCTGTTGTTTCCATCAGGGGAAACGAAGCCAAAACCCTTATCGTCGCGAATCGTCTTGATCGTACCGGTGGCCAACTTGTCGTCCTTTCCGCGTCGTTTGCGCCTGGTGCGCTCGGGTAATTGTAGCACCAATCGCGGCGCGACCGCTGGCGCGCGGTCGCCTCGGCGACGGATCGTAGCCTGGCAGCCCGGCTACTTCCGGCCGTGGCCCCACGTTTAGTGCGCGGCGGGCGCCCCTCGCCAGCGTTGACCGTGGCATTGTGTCGCTTAGACTACCGAATCCACGCGGCATCACGTAGCTGGCGATACGTTCCGCCGCGGCATATACTGGGCCAGCTCTGAACCAGACCCCGGCCGCATCCTTCGGATCAGTGAGGAAT
>JACCYK010000023.1 GCA_013696525.1 Chloroflexia bacterium | reverse complement strand
GCCGCGGCCTTCACCATCGCGTACTCGCCTGAGACGTTGTAGGCGAGGATCGGCACGTCGAACCGCTCCCGCGCGGCACGGATCACATCGAGGTAGGCCAGCGCCGGTTTGATGATGACGACATCCGCCCCCTCGTCGAGGTCGATCGCGATCTCGGTCATCGCCTCCCGCGCGTTCGCCGGGTCCATCTGGTGCGAGCGGCGATCGCCGAAGGCCGGCGTGCTGGCGACCGCCTCCCGGAACGGACCGTAGTAGGCGGAAGCATACTTGGCGGCATACGACATGATCGGGATCTGCTCGTGTCCCGCCTGGTCGAGCGCGGCCCGGATGATCCCCACCCGGCCATCCATCATATCCGAGGGGGCCACAATGTCGGCCCCGGCCGCCGCTTGGCTGAGCGCGATCCGGGCCAGCAGCGCCAGCGTCAGGTCATTGTCCACATCGGGCCCGGCCAGGATGCCGCAGTGGCCATGATCGGTGTACTCGCAGGCGCAGACATCGGTGATGACGAGCATGTCCGGCGCATGGCGCTTGATCGCGCCCACGGCTTGCTGCACGACACCGTCGCCGGCGAAGCCGCCGCTGCCAACGGCGTCCTTCTCCGCCGGGATGCCGAACAGCAGCACGGCGCCGATGCCGAGCTCGTTCAGCTCATCGAGCTCGCGCGGCAACGCATCGACGGAGAGCTGGAACTGTCCCGGCATGGAGCCGATCTCGTCCCGGACCCCGGTGCCGTGGATGACGAACAGGGGATAGATGAAGTCGTCAGCCGCCAGCGTCGTTTCGCGGACCAGGCGCCGGATCGCCGGCGTGCGCCGGAGCCGGCGCATCCGGCGGAACGGCGGCAGCTCGCCGCGATCGCTGATGTGGCCAAGCTCACTCATCAGGGTCCCCTTTCGCCGGTATCGCGGCTCCGGCCGCCCGCCGTGCCACGAGGGCGGCCACGATGCCCGCCACGCTGGCGTCGCGGGCAATGCCGTGCACGGCCAGCCCCTGTGCCCTGGCGGCATCCGCCGTCACCGCCCCGACGCAGATCACGTCCATCCGCGCCAGCCCGGCGGCGCCCCCGAGCAGCATGGTCAGGCCGCGCACGCTCGATGGTGAGGCAAAGGTGACGACATCAACCTCCCCGCGGGAAATTTGATCGCGGATAGCCGGATCAATGACCCGCTCCGGCACCGTCCGGTAGACCTCGACCGCATCGACCGTCGCCCCGGCCCGTCGTAACCCGACCGGGATCACGTTCCGCGCCTGATCGCCCTTTGGGTACAGGACCCGTTGCCCGGCGATGTAGTGCCGGGCCATGATCGTCACCACTCCTTCCCCCTCGGTCTCCTTCGGGATCAGATCGACCGCGATCGCCGCCGCCTCGAGCGCGGCGGCGGTCACGCGGCCGACCGCGACGACTCGCACCGCCCGGCCGAGCGGCCAGCCCTGGCCCCGGCGTCGCAACCGATCGAGGAGCCGTTCGACCGCGTTGACGCTGGTGAAGACGACCCAATCGTAGTCACCCACCACCAACGCTGCCAGGGCGCGATCGAGCGCCGCCGACTCGCCGGTGTCCTCGATCCGGATCGTCGGCACTTCCACCGGCACCGCGCCCTCGGCCCGGAGCGCGTCAACCAGGGGCGCCGCCCGCGCCCGCGGCCGCGTCACCAGCACCCGGACCCCGGCGAGCGCGGGGACCGCCGTGATGACCGGCAAGGAGATGACGGTGGCGACGGCAGGGGTTGGCGGCAGCGGCATCGCCTCCTGGGGCGATCCCAGCGCTGGCTCCAACCGGCCGGCCGGCGTCGGCGTGACCCGCGCCAGTAGCTCCCGCGCAATCGCCGTCGCATGAGCGGCGGGGTCGGCCAGGTCGAGCATCTCGTCGGCAAAGGCAATACCCGCGCCGTCATCGGCGGCAATCATCCCCAGCAGCCGCCAGCCTTCAGCAACTTCGGTGACGTGGGCGCCGATCGGTTTGGTGCAGCCGCCGCCGACCGCGCGCAGGAACGCGCGCTCAATCCCGACCGCGTGCGCGATAGCGGCATCATTGACCAATGCCAGCAGCCCGCCCAGCGCGTCGTCACCGGTCCTGGCTTCGACCGCGAGCGCTCCTTGGCCCGGCGACGGCACGAACTGGTCGAGCGGCAGCAGCTCGGTGATGCGAGCGTCCCATCCCATCCGGCGGACGCCCGCCGCCGCCAGCACGATCGCATCGAAGTCGGCGGTGAGCGCCTGCCGCAGGCGGGTATCAATGTTCCCTCGCAGGTCAACAATCCGCGCATCCGGCCGGAGCCGTTGCACCTGGACCGCTCGTCGCCGGGACGAGGTGCCGATCAACGGTCGCGCCGGCAACTCCGCCAGCGGTAGCCGGTGCCGGGAGACGAGCACATCACGCGGGTCTTCGCGCTCGGGAAAGGCGGCCAATTCGAGGCCGACCGGACGTTCCGTCGGCAGGTCTTTGGCCGAATGCACCGCCGCGTCGATCTCGCCCCGCTGCAGCGCCTCCTGCAAGGCGGAGGTAAAGACGCCGCGGCCGCCAATGATCGCCAGCGGCGTCGTCTTGTCCACGTCCCCTTCCGTGCGGATGACCACCGTTTCGGCCGAGAAGCCGGTCACCCGCGCCCGCAGCATCGCCAACACGCGCTCGGTTTGGGCCAGCGCCAGGGCGCTGCCCCGCGTGCCAAAGCGCGGCCGCGGCCCCGATCCGGTCATCGGCCCGCCAGCCGCCGGCGTTTCGAGCCGGGTGCCAAACGGAGCGAGGGCTCCGCTACCTGAGCGGGACGCGCGATCAGTTGTGCAGTGGTCATCGGTAAATGCTTTGCAAATCCAGCAATGCTACGTAAATCTCGCCGCCTCTTCGATTCTAGGCAGCCGCTCGGCGGCATGTCAAGGCGCCTGGCGCCGATGCCGCGGCAACGCCAAGCAGCGGCGGCCAGATTGGCCGCCGCTGCTCTTGCCCGGATGATGCGGTCAGGCGCGTTGAGCGCGCCGGGCGATCACGAAGGCTGCTGCCGCCGCGAGGCCGGCCAGCATCATGGCCAGGCCGGCGGCGCTCCGGCTCGCGTCACCAGTGCC
>JACCYK010000016.1 GCA_013696525.1 Chloroflexia bacterium | reverse complement strand
GATCGCCGCAGGTCGAGCCGCGGATGCACTTTGCGTTCGGGCCGAACGCGACCGCACAGTCCTGATTGCTGAAACACGAGGTGCAAGCCGCGCCGCCGATCTCCCGGCAGAAGGCGGCGCCGGTCTTGGTCACGATGCACTCGCAGCCCTGGACGCCATTACACTTCGGCCCAGACCCGATGCCGCCGGTCAGCTTGCAGGTGTCCTTGCGGATCGTGCAGGTGCCCTGCTGAGGGGCGGGCCGGCACTTCTTCTTGCGGCAAATGCCGGAGCAACACTGGGTGCCCCGCTTACATTGCTTATTGTTCCCGAGACAGCGAGCCGCGGCGGCCTCGATGGCGTCGGCCTCGGTCCCCCCGCCGAAGTGGGCGACGGTGGCGGCCAGCACGCCCCCGGCCACCCCGCGCAGCAGGTGGCGGCGGCTGGCGCCGTTGGCAATGATTTTGGTGAATCGGTCGAAACGCTGACGGTCCATGGTGTCTCCTTGGTATATGGTCCAGAGCGCGATCACGCTCCGCGGCAGATTAAGTCGTGGGGGGCGGGATCAGCCGGCCCGTGGCGGGCACACGCCTCCGATCACCTCCGGCGCGGTCGTCCGCTCGAAGCTGGTGCCGGTTTGCTCGCCAGTGACGCATCCGAGGTACACCGTAACCTTCACGGCCGGAAGCCACTATGCGGTCCCGGTTAGCGACCGTCTATGGCAGGTTTCTTGTACTTTTGCGCGGCCTAAACGCTCAAGCCGAAATGCCACCGCGAGCCGAGTGCCGCCACCCCGCCATCGCTCGTGCCGCCTGCCGGTCAACGTCATCGGCGGAATGGCAGATTTCTGCCATTCCGTTTCGGCTGGACTCGGCGCATACTGAGCAGAAGCGTGCCGCCATTTGCCCGTCATCGACCTTCCGCGTGCAACCGATTGTGTCAGGTTGACGGGTGAACCATATCTGGGACGCTGTACAATTCGTGGCAGGCACCGTGCGCTCGCGCGGTGACTGTCGCTCCGGCCGCCGTCGCGGCCGATCCGTGCTGACGCTTCGTCGTGGCCGCGGCTCTTACGCTGCCCCCGGACCGAATGTAGCAGGGGCGGAGTCGAATACCTCATGAGTGGTCGAGGGTCGCTCGCCCAAGACGAGCGAGTCGTGAGCGAGATCAAGCGCCTGGCCCACGGCGGGCTGCAGGGGGTTGAGCTTCTGCGCCAGGTCGCCGCCGTCCTGCGGCCGGTGGTGCCGTTCGATGCGGCCTGCACCGCGACCACCGATCCAATCACCAATCTGATCTGCGACTCCGTCACTGACCGCGAGGTCGAGGACGAGCCGACCAATCAGCGGATCACCCACAACTACTTCGCCCGGGTCTATTTCGAGCACGATTTCGAGAAGACGGTGGCGATGGTGCGGGACCACCGCGCCGTGGCCGTCCTCTCGGAAACGACGATGGGGCGGCTCGACCGGAGCGGCCGCTACACCGAGCACCTGCGGCCCCGCGGCCTCGCTCATGAGGTCTACAGCACCTATGTCGATCACGGCCTGTGGGGCGAGCTGCACCTCACCCGCGCCGGCGGCAGCCCGGACTTCAGCCCGCGCGAGGTTGAGATCCTGCGTCGCGTCGGGCCACATGTCGGCGCCGGATTAAAAGCCGCCGCCCTCCGCTCGCGCATGATCGTCGATAGCACCGAGGATGCGCCGGGGGTGCTGATGCTGGATTGCGCCGGCCGGGTGGTGACCTCCACCGCCTCCGCCGAGCGCCTGCTCGCGGAGCTAGGCCCGCTCGATCCGAGGTGGCGCTCCGGCGTTACCTTGCCGGTCGCCGTGCAGGTGGTGATGTCGGCGCTTGAGCGGACGTTGACCGGTGCCACCGATCAGGCCCTGCCCCGGCTCCGAGCCCGGACGCGGAGCGGCCGCTGGCTGACCCTGCACGCGTCCTTGACCCAAGCGATCGATGGCCAGCCGGGGCAACGCGTCGTGGTGGTGGCGCCGGCCCCACCGGAAGAGATTGCCTGGCTGTCGTTCGCCTCCTATGGATTGAGCGCCCGCGAAGAAGACGTGGTCAAGCTGGTCGTCCGCGGGCGCTCCACCAAGCAGATTGCCGAGGAGCTGTTCATCACCGAGCACACGGTCCAGCGCCATATGTCCAACATCTTCGAGAAAGTCGGCGTGCGCGGGCGGCGCTTGCTGGTGAAGGAGCTGTTCGTCGGGCAAGTCTTGCCCAATCTGAGCCCGAATTAGAGCGTTGTCGCCTCGACCGCCTGGCGCGGTCGCCATCTGGGACAGGGAATGCTGCAATGGTTGCCACGGTTTCGTCCTTTGTTAGTGAGCGCACCGTCTCGGAGATCCAACGCCTCAGCGCGGCGGGGTTGGAGGCCACCGAGCTGCTCGGCCGGACCGCGCGCGCCCTGCATCGGGCGGTGCCCTTCGATCTGTACGCGGCGGCCACCACCGATCCGGCTAGCAATTTGATTACCGAGGCATTTGGCGGCCAGCCGGACGCCGGCTATCGGCGGCGGCCGGCGAATGTCACTTATTTCGAGCGCTTCTATTTTCAAGAGGGGTTCGACCTCACCGTCTCCCTTCTGCGGCAGCGCCGGTGGGCGGCGACCCTGTCGGAGCTGACCCACGGCGACCTGGACCTCAGCTTGTGCTACCGGGACGCGCTGCTGCCGGCGGGGCTGGGCGACAAGCTCCTGGCCATCTTCGTCGATCGCGTGCTGTGGGGTGACGTCGAGCTCTATCGCGGCATCGACAGCCCGGCCTTCACCCCGGATCAGATTGACCTGGTGCGGCGGATCGCGCCCCACGTTGGCGCCGGGCTGAAAACGGCAACCCTGCGGAGCCGGGCTCAACAAGCAGCGACGGACACGGTTGATATTCCGGGTGTCATCGTGATCGATCAGGCGATGCGCGTGGTGTCGGCAACACTGGCCGCCGAGCGCCTGCTGACCGAGCTCGGCCCGCTGGATCCCGGCTGGCGCACTGGCGGCGGCTTGCCGGTTGCCGTCCAGGTTGTAGTCGGCACCCTCGGTCAGTCGCTGACGTCCGGGGCGGCGCGGAGCCGCTTCAGCGTGCCCCGCCTGCAGGTGCGCGGGCCCGGCGGGCGCTGGCTCACGCTCCATGCCTCGCTGACCGAGCCGGCGTTCGGCCGCCCCGCCGAATGGGTGGTGGTGATCGGCGCCGCCCGCGGCGAGGACCTGGCCTGGCTGACGCTCGTGTCGTATGGCTTGAGCGCCCGCGAGGAAGAGGTCGTGAAGCTGGTGGTCGGCGGCCTGTCGACCAAGCAGATCGGGGAGCGGCTCTTCATCGCCGAGCACACGGTCCAGCGC
>JACCYK010000022.1 GCA_013696525.1 Chloroflexia bacterium | reverse complement strand
CATCAATGTCACGTTGCTCGCCGTCGGCGCGATCCTCATCGTCATGGATCAGATCAAGGACGCGGTGCTGGCCTCCGGGCTGGTGGTGCTCAATGGGCTGGTCGGCATCATCCAGGAGGTGCGGGCCAAGCGGCGGCTGGACCGCATCGCGTTGCTGAACCGGGCTCAGGCGACAATCCTGCGCGATGGCGCGGCGACGACGCTGGACCCGGACGAGATCGTGGTCGGCGATGTGCTGCTGGTCAACCCCGGCGACCAGATTTTCGTCGACGGTTGTTTCGTGGGGCCGGGCCAGATCGAGGTCGATGAGTCGCTGCTGACCGGCGAGTCGGACCCGGTGGCGAAGCGGCATGGCGACCCGGTCTTTGCCGGCAGCTACTGCACCTCCGGCGCCGGCGCCTACGAGGCCGAGAAGGTCGGTATGCAGAGCAAAGCGGCCACGATCGCGGCCGGGGCCCGGCTCTACAAGGCGGCGCTGACGCCACTGCAAGAGACGGTCAACATGATCGTCCGCTACCTGCTGGTCGTGGCCGGGTTCTTCCTGGCGATGATCCTGCTTGCCTCCTGGATCTGGAATTTCCCCTTCCAGGACACGGTGCTGGCGGCGGCGGTGGTGCTCGGGATCGTGCCGTCCGGCATGTTCCTGATGATTATCGTCACCTACTCGATGGCGGCGGTCCGCCTGGCCCAGCAGGATGCGCTGATCCAGCAGACGAACGCGGTCGAGTCGCTCAGCAATGTGAATGTCTTCTGTATGGACAAGACGGGGACGCTGACCGCGAACCGGCTCAGCCTGGCCGAGGTGGAGCCGATCGGGCAGCCGGTGATCGAGCCGAAATCGGTGCTGGGCACGGTCGCCGCCAGCGCCTCCGGCGGCACCAAGACCAGCGACGCCCTGATCGCCGCGCTCGGCGGCAGCAAGGCGCCGGTGACCGACGAGATCCCCTTCACCTCGGCCCGCAAGTGGAGCGCGGTCGCCGCCGACGGTGACGGTTTGCGCGGCGTCTACGCCATGGGAGCGCCGGAATTCTTGGGGCCGCACACGGTTGGCGGCGACGCCTTGCACCCTCCCGCCGAATGGGCCGCCAAGGGGATGCGGGTTTTACTCTTCGCGGCCACGCCGGAGGTCGCCTCACTCCACGATGGCGCGGGTGAGCCGCGGCTGCCGGCCAGCCTGGCCCCGGTCGCCTGGCTGGCCTTCACCGACGAGCTGCGGCCCAACTGCCGGGAGACGATCGCCGGCTTCGAGCAAGCCGGGATCACGCTCAAAGTCATCTCCGGCGACAACCCGGAGACGGTGGCCGCCCTGGCTTGCCAGGCCGGGCTGCCGGCGGACGCCCGGCTGGTGTCCGGGGTCGAGCTGGCGGAGATGACGGAGGCCGAGTTTGCCGAGACCGCGCGCGAGGCGACGATCTTTGGCCGGGTGACGCCGGAGCAGAAGGAGCGGCTGGTCGATGCCCTGCGGCGGCAGGGCTTCTACGTGGCGATGACCGGCGACGGCGTGAACGACGTCCTCTCGTTGAAGAAGGCGCAACTGGGGGTCGCCATGCAGAGCGGCAGCCAGGCGGCGCGCAACGTGGCCGACATCATTCTGCTGAATGACTCGTTTGGGGCGCTGCCGGCGGCGTTTCGCGAGGGACAGCGGATCCGGCGCGGCCTGCAAGATGTGCTGGCCCTGTTCCTGACCCGGGTCTTCACCGTGGCCTTCGTCATCCTGGCCTGCCTGATGGTCGAGGCCGGGTTTCCCTTTTCGCCCGGTCATATCTCGTTGCTGACGCTGTTGACGGTTGGGGTGCCGACCTTTGGCCTGGCGCTGTGGGCCAAACCGGGGGCCGCGCCGCCGACCCTGGGGAAATCGCTGTTGCGGTTTGTGCTGCCGGCGGCGATCACGCTCGGCATCGCCGCCTTTGCCGTCTACGCCCTGGCCTACTTCGCCAACGACGTCGATCTGATGGGGCTGCGTGGCGGCGGCGTGGCGGCGGTGACGGAGATCCCGGCGGCGGACCGGATCGCCCGCGACTCGCTGGCCCACATGCTGATCTTGGCCGGTTTGGTGCTGGTCTTCTTCGCGGCGCCGCCCGTGAAGTGGTTCGCCGTGCTGGAAGAGCCGACCGGCGACTGGCGGCCGGTCCTGCTGGCCCTGGCGATGGTGCCGCTCTACATCGTCATCTTGGCGGTGCCGATGCTGCGCGGGTTCTTCGGCCTCCACGTCTTGCCGCTGGCGGAATACCTTGGGATTGGGCTGTTGGTGGCGGTCTGGACGGTGGTGGTCCGCTGGGCCTGGCAATCGCGCGCCTTCGACCGCTTCTTCGGCTACGACCTGGAGCCGGTGCGAGCACCGGTGGCCGCATCCGCTCCGGCCAAGGTCTGACGCGGCGTCAGGAGGTCGCCATCTCTTCGGCGCCCAATAGGAATGGAGCAAGATAATCTCAGGGCCAATCCGACACGGTGCCGGGACGGTCGGACTGTCCCGGCACCGTGTCGGGTTGACCTGACTGTCGTTACCGCTTGCGGTCCTTGCCACCTTTACCCTGCTTGTGCTTTTGAGCCTTGATCTTGATGTCCACCGTGGCCCGCGCGTTGAGCCCACTCGGGTCTTCCGCCAGGTAGGTGAAGCTGTCCTTGCCCTTCGCCTTCTTGGTGGACTTGTAGGTGAAGGAGCCGTCGGCATTAAGCGCAACCTTCCCCTGCTCAGGGCGGCGAATCAGCCTCGCCTTCAGCGTATCGTCATCGGGATCACTGTCGTTCTTGAGCACGCCGGGAGCATCGACGCTCAAGGTCTTGCCGGCCTTGGTCCTGAAGCGGTCTGGCTCGGCCGCCGGGACGCCGTTCGCGGTGGTGATGGTCAGAGCCCAGCCGCCGTTGATGCCGCCGCCAGACCGAGGGCTGCCGTTGGGCTCATCGTCGTATGCCCACAGCCTCCAGGTGCCGTTCGGGTCGATGCCGTTGAAGACGCCCAGCGACGCCCCACTCGGCGGGGTGATCGGCCCGCTGCCGAGATTCATGGTATCTGGACTGCCGATGTTGGTCGGCTGGAAGAAGCCGTTGGTCAGCGTCGCATTACTTGGCAACTGGTCTGGTTGCTGGTCATCAAGGACCAGGGTGACATTGGTCGTCGTCGTATTGCCACCGACGTCGGAGAGGATGAGCGCGGAGCGACCTTCCGGTCCGACCAGCAGCACATCCATGTCTTGTGAGCTGTTGGGGCCATGGGTGATCCCGATCAGGTTAACGTTGACGTCCGCCACCGGGCCGGCAAGCCCACTGACCTCGATCGTGGACGAGGTCGCCACCGTCCCCACCCCATCGATGAATCCCAAGCGCGTCTCGGTGTTCTCGAAGCGTCGCACGGCACTGGGGCTGAGCCGCGTTTCTGCCGAAGCCGGCACGCTCCGATGCTTGTCCTTCTTCGCCGCGCCTGCCTCGTGCCCGCCGAGTAGTGGAGCCGCCCCGATCCCGACTAGGGCGAACGCGAGCCCGAGTAGCACGACGTTTTGCTTGACTTTCACGACCGTTGCTGTCATGCGATCCTCCTGCGATCCTGTTCCGCGTTCGGCACCACCAAAGTGGTGGCTGCTGGTCATCGGCCGGCCATCGTCCCGAGGGGGGACCATGGCCGTCGTTCACAGCATGCCGTCGGCGGGCGCCACGGCCA
>JACCYK010000253.1 GCA_013696525.1 Chloroflexia bacterium | reverse complement strand
GCAACACGATACCGAGCGCGCCCATGTTGAGTACCCGGTGAATGAGGTTGTCATCAATCCGGCCGTCAATGCTTTCCGGCACCCGGACAAACGGCGTGATCCCAACCGCGTGCGCGGTTTGGATCATGCGATGCACGGTCTCCGGGTTCGAAAAGGTGCTCTCCATGTCGATGCGCACATAGTCGAGACCGGCAAAGCCCAACACCTCGATCATCTTGGGGGAATCGCTAAAGACATAGACCCCGAATGACGGTCGGCCTTCCCTAGCTGCTTCAACGACGCGATTCTTGAGCACGATTTCCTCCCTATGCGCCGCCGCGCGGCGTATCAACGCCCGTGGCCCGCCGCCGACGGCAACACGTACCCTGCCGCTGCCGTGGCCGGTGGGCCGCGGCAGCGGTGTCAAGCGATAGGATCCGGTCCACTGGATGCTTCGATTCCTCAATTGAGCAACGCCTGATGGCCGATCGATCCAGTGACGGCTCCCAGCCGCCGCTCGTGTTGCGTTCGGTTAGATACGTCGGTGTTCGATGCTGCCCCCTCTCATCCCCTTGTCACGCGAAGCCGCGGGCATGAATGATTCACTGGAGAGGAACCGCCTCTCGACGATCGCCGTCACGGTCAGGTCCCAGCCCCGCCGCCGTCGGCAGCCGAGTCGGTAGATTTCGGCCGGCAAGGGACGATTCGCCGAGCACGAGCTCTGGTTGTTGGTGGACGTGGCGCGGCGTGCCCGGCGCCCCACCCAACATCTCGAGCAGGGACTGGACGGCCAGTTGGCCGATCAAGCGTCGCGGCACTCGAATCGTCGATAGCGACGGGGTCACCATCGACGCCATCGTCGATGCGCCGAAGGCAACGATGGCAATCTCACCCGGAACGTCAATGCCATGGAGAGCGAGATACCGCAGGACACCAACCGCCCGGACATCACTCGCCACAAAGCAGGCATCGACATCGGCGTGTCGCAACAACAGGTCAGCCATAGCGACATAGCCACCTTGAAAGTCGCGCGGGGACTTGACGACGAGGGATGGGTCAAAAGGAAGCTGGGCCTCGGCCAACGCCTCGCGGTAACCGGTAAGCTTGTCTTGATCGATCAGCGTCATATTGGGCGTCGCCAGAAACGCGATCTGGCGTCTGCCGATTGAGATGAGATGCTCGACCGCCATCCGGGCGCCCGTGCGAAAGCCAGACCAATGAATGACCGCGGGCACTCCTGCCAGCTCTTCGTGAACGAGGACGATCGGAAAGCCTTCGCTGGCCGCCCGTTGCAGATCGATCTCATACCCCGCGGTCGAGGTGTTGACAATCACGCCGGCGAAGCGATCGTCGCGTAGGCGGTCGAAGGCGGTCCGAATGCGCTGCGCATCATCCGACACGGTCACCATGTAGACCGCGTACCCATGCTCCGCGGCTTCCCGCTCGATCGTCCGTGTGGTGTCGGGGAAGAAGCCCTGGGCGAAGTCCGTCACAATGAGGCCAAGCGTCTTTGATTGCCGATTGACCAGGCTGCGAGCGACGGAGTTGGGTCGATAGCCAAGCTCGGCGATCGCCTGCTCAACCCGAGCCCGCGTTTCCTGAGCGACGACGCCGGTCCGATTGACGACCCGGGACACTGTCTGGGCCGAGACCCCGGCTAGCGCCGCCACGTCACTGAGCGTTGACTGCTTTGGTAGCCGATTGGAGCACACCGCAATCGAATCCTTCGCTGATCGCCGCCCCCAATTCGTGAGTCGATAATCCGCCTAGAAATGTGAACGCTAACATGATCTTAGAACGATCCGGAACCCGTGTCAAGCCCCACGCACCGCCGTCACCGGCGAAAGACGACCGTATCTGTCCCGCAAAGGCTCTCTTGACGCCCGAATGATTGATGCAACGACGTGGTCAAGCGAAGAGCAACGAGGGTACTTATGATAACGCTAACTTCTTTCCGGGTATGGTGGAAATGAACAGGCTCGAATACGAGAGCGTGATCTGGGCACCGCGCCATGGCGCCACTTCTGCCATCCGCCATTAGAGCGTCCAGTGCCCGTTATGAGTTCACCGAGGGATACCGAAGTTCCCGCGTGGCGGGTGAGCGTCGCAATGTAAAAGCTCCCCGAGGGCAAAGACGAACCGGGACAGGTTGAGCTGTCCCGGCACGCGAAGCAGGGTGAACTTTGGAGGCGTAGGAGATCGCGAACGTGCTCCTAAAAGCTACAGACCGCGCCGTCGAGGCAGAACCCGCTGCAGCACTGGGAGTCGGTGACGCAGTCGTCACCGGGGCGGCGGCAGCACTCGCTGAACCCGGCGCAGGTGAAACCGCCCAGGACCGCGCAACAGACCAGACCGCCATCACAGCCAAAGGGGTCGCGAAATCCGCATTGGCACCCGTACCCGGTGCAGGTGGCGGGGGCACACTGGTAGTCCGGCAGGCATGTGCCGGGGCCGCCGGAGATGCCGATGCTGTCGGCACAGCAGATCAGCCCGGCATCGCAGGGGGCGAAGGTCCCGGTCCGGCAACCGCAGCCGTAGCCGGTGCAGGGC
>JACCYK010000586.1 GCA_013696525.1 Chloroflexia bacterium | reverse complement strand
TCCACCGAGCGGCCGGCGTGGTCCACCTCGCCCATCCGGCCCCACATCCGTGCCGCGGCGGCTTGGAGGTCACGGGCCAGGGCGGCCGGATCAACGCCGGGGATGACTCGGTCCCGCAGCCGGTATTCGCCGTCGATCACCACGTCGCGCAGGTCGTCGGCCTGGGCCGAGTAGACGATGTTCTTGACCGGGTCGCGCAGGGGCGTCATGGTGATGCTCTCGCCGTCCCAGACCAGGAGGTCGGCTTTGGCCCCGGCCGCCAGGCGGCCCAGGTCGTCGCGGCCGAGCGCCTTTGCCCCGTTCAGGGTGGCCGCGTTGAAGACGTCCGCCGCGGTCGCCGTCTCCGACCGGCGATCGGCCCACTTGCTGGCGGCGGCGGTCCAGCGCAACCCCTCGATCATGCTCTGGGGGCAGGTGTCGGTGCCGAGCGTCATGTTGACGCCGCGCTCGGTGTACCGGGAGAAGGACTCCATGACGATGCCGCGGCGGGCAAAGACCCAGACGCAGTGGGCGACAGTGACTCCGCTGTCGGCCAGGAGGCCGATGTCGTCGCCCTGATAGTTCGCCCAACTGCCGCCGGCGACGATGATGCCGTGGCCGAGGATCACCCGTGGCGAGAGGAACCCGATGTCGCTCAGCCACTCGATCGAGGTCCGGCCGTGGCGGCGGGTCATCTCCTGGAACTCATTGACCGATTGCGCGGCGTGTAGCGCCAACGGCACCCCGAGCGAATCGGCCGCGGCGCGGGAGCGACGGAGTAAATCCTCGGTGCAGGTATCGACCTGGGCCGGGGAGAGGAAGCCGCGGATGCGCCCGTTTGATTTGCCGTCAAACTCCTCGATGAAGCTGACCGCGCGCTCGAAGCCGGCCAGCCCCGTCGCCTCGTCCCAGTCGTAGCTGACCGTCTTGCCGTCGCCGGTGCGCCAGCGGCCGGAGCGGTAGCTCGGACCCATGTAGAGCCGTATCCCGACCTTGTCCGCCTCTTCCACGGTCGACTCCGGGTACGAGCCGATCTCCATCACCGTGGTCGTCCCGCTCCGCAGCAGCTCGGCCATCGAATAGGCCAGCGAGGCGCGCGATGCCGCCGGATCGGATGCCGCCGTTCGCGTTGGCAGGTATTCGAACAGGCCCGAGAGATAAAACTGGCGGCCGCCCCGATCCTCGACGAACGACTTGTCGAGCGGCGAATCGGAGAGATGGGCGTGGGTATTGATGAAGCCGGGGGTCACCACCCGGCCGGGAGCGCCGATCGTCGCGTCGACCGGACCGGGGAAGTCGCGGCCGACGTGGATGATCGTGTCGCCCTCCCAGACGATTTCGCCGTCCCGCAGGTGGCGGTGGCCGCCGTCCTGGTAGGCGATGATGTGAGACGCGGTGAGCTTCGTGCGCATCGGGGATCCTCGTTCGGTTGCCCGAAGATAGATGGGAGTCAGGCAACGCCGGCCGGCACCGGCACCGTAACCGCGATTCTGGCTACAATCTGACCGTCCGGTTCGACAGGAACGTCCTCGCCGTCATCGAGACGGCCCATGATATCGAGGTAGGCGGCCTCTTGGGCGGCTTCCAGCGCGGCTTCGACCGTTGCCCCTTGGGTGACAACGCCAAGGACCGGTACGTAGACAACGTAGACGTCGGGGTCGGTTTCGGGCGTCAACAACACGGTGTACTGCATTAGGGTCTCCTAGAGAATGTCGCGAAGCTCGTCCACGGACATGGTCGCTTGCGATAGGATCGTCCGCAAGGTCTTCGGGTGCAACGTCGCGGTGCCGTGAACGGCGATCGTGACTCGACCAGGGCGCTCTGGATGCCGCAAATGATAGTGGCTTCCAGTGGTTCGGACGATGGTCCAGCCTCCATGCTGCATTGCCGCCAGCACGTCTTTACCGCTTACCCGCGGCATCGTCCCGTCATCATTGCTCGTGGCCTGCCACCGAAATACGCTAGGTTCAGACCGCTACTGTACCCGGCTTGGAGGAAGCTGTCCCGGAGAACGCGAACGTCCCGACGATGCCGGACACGCAATAGAATAACGGGAACAGGATCCGAGGCGACGATAGAACGGAGCCATTGAGGGGAGCGTTAGGTGAAGGATTACTCGTCGTACAGTTTTTGGCTCGAGCACGCGGGGGACGATCTGACGCCGCGGCCGCCGCTCGATGGCTCGGTCGCGGTCGATGTCGGCATCCTGGGGGCGGGCTTCACCGGGCTCTGGACCGCGTACTACCTGTTGCGGCGCGACCCCTCGTTGAAAATCGCGATCCTGGAGCAGGAGATCGCCGGCTTCGGCGCCTCCGGCCGCAACGGCGGCTGGTGCTTCTCCGGGTTCCCGGTCGGGCCGCTGGAGCTGCTGGATAAGTATGGCCGGGAGACGGCGCGCGATGTCTCGCTGGCGATGTATCAATCGGTCGATGACGTGGGCAGGGTCTGCCAGGAAGAGGGGATTGACGCTCACTACGCCAAGGGTGGTGAATTGGAGATCGCCCGCGCCGATTACGACCGGCCGAAGCTGCAACGGATGTACGACGAATACGCCGCTCTTGGACTCGAGAATCACTACGAGCTGCTCGACGCCGAGCAGACCGCCGCGCGTGTCCGGGTCGCCAACACCGTGGGAGGGTTCTGGAACAAGGAAGGGGCGGTCATCCAGCCGGCCCGCCTGGTGCGGGGGCTGGCGCGGGCGGTGGAGCGGCACGGCGCCACGATCTACGAGCAAACGCGAGTCACCGATTTCACCACCGGCTACGCGCCGATGCTGCGGACCGGGCGGGGGAACGTGCGGGCCAAGGTGATCGTCCTGGCCGGCGAGGGCTACATGGCCCAATTGCCGAAGGTCGGCAACCTGATTATGCCGCTCACCTCGCACATGGTGGTGACTGAGCCGCTCCCCGCCGCCCTGTGGCAGCAGATCGGCTGGCAGCGCCGCGAAGTGCTGGGCGGGTTCGGCCACTTCAACGGCTACATCAACCACACCGCGGATGGCCGGATCGCCTTCGGCGCCTACCGCGCCCGCTATCCCTTTAACTCCAAGATCACGGACGACCTCGACCGCAAGGCGTCGATCTTCGACCATGCCCGGGCCTCGGCCGTGACGTGGTGGCCGATGCTGCAAGGGGTGCGGTTCACCCACGAGTGGGGCGGCGTCTTCGGCACCCCGCGCGACCACATGCCGGTGATGCGCTACGACAAGCGGTACGGCGTGGCGACCGGCCGCGGCTACACGGGAGAGGGGGTGGCCACGGCGAACCTCTCCGGCCGGGTCTTGGCCGACCTGATCACCGGCGCCGATACGCCCCTGACCAAGCTGCCGATGACCCAACACCGCTCGCGCCGCTGGGAACCAGAGCCGTTTCGCTGGCTGGGCTATCAGTT
>JACCYK010000550.1 GCA_013696525.1 Chloroflexia bacterium | reverse complement strand
GCCGCAGACATAGGCGGGATCGTTTCTGGTTTCATCAAGCTCGCGCATCGAGGTACTCCCTTCACCGCTCGGTCGTTGCGTTTCGAACACCATCTTGATGAGCATCGCCCGCGGCCGGGTCACCGATTGGTCGGCCCGGCAGCGGCGCACCGCGTGGAACAACACCTCCAGCGGCAGTGGCGTTCCGTTCAGCGCCAGGGCCACGAGCGATTCGGCCACCACCGGCGGCGGCTGCTCTTTGCCGCCGAAGCGAACCGTGGCGTCGGTCAGATATCGGAGTGGTGCCGGCGTGCTTGGCGTGCCATCGGCATGAATGAGCTCCTGGAGCGCGAAGTAGCGCGCCACTTGGCGCCGGGCGTTCTCGACGGTGGTCGTGATCCATGACCGGACGACCGCCCGCGCCCCGCTCGCCGAGAGGGCCAGCGCATAGAAGGCGACGGAATCAAGATCAGCCGCGGCCGAGCGGCCCGTCCACACTGACGAAATCAGCTCTTTCACTTCCCCTTCGTTCGGGTTCGCGATGAAATTCAGGAAATCGAACCCCACCTGCTTTGCGGTCCAGAAGACAAAGACGAGATCGCCGACTCTGAGCTTGGTCGCCACCGATCGAAGCAAGGCGTTGAGGGCGTTCGCATACTTCTCGGCGCAACCGCTGCAGGTCGGCGCGATCAGCGAGTTGCTCAGCCCGTACGATTCGTAGGCTCGCTCATTGGCGGAAATCAGCTCCGTGCCGGAGGTTTGGCCGTTGGGGATGCCCTTGATCTTGAAGAGATGACGCTGGAGCACGGGCCGCACCTGGCCACAAATCACGCATTCCAGCCGCGGCCCGCCCGCATTGTCCGGCGGTGTCAGCCGGTCTCGCCAGAAGGCGCGGACGCTCGGCAGGTCGATCGGCATGACGCCATCGACTTGGAACGTGAGCGACGCCGCGGGGTCGAAGTCGTCCGGCAAGGGCAGCTCGGTTCGGTGCGGACCGGAGAGAAACGCTTCGACCGCCAGCACCGCCGGCTCACGCGTTTCCCTGGCACACGCCCGGACCAACTCGACAAACGACTCGTGGCGCCGCGCGATTTGCTCTGGGCGATCGCCGTCGGCAACATGCCCGAGCGAGTAATCCGACTTGTCGGCCAGGAGCTTGGGCTCAATCTTTGATGACCGCTTGATTTCCGGCGCGAACCGTCGCTTGCCGGACCGAGTCTCTCGGTCCTCCCGGTTCGCGGTGTCGATCGGCGCCCCAAGCGAGCGACCGTCACTGGTCAGCCGAACGATGTACCGGATCGGCAGGGACTGATACATCGGCGGCGGCAAATCGTCCATCTGGTCCGCACGGTCGGCGAGTTGCTGCAAGAGCATAGTCAACCCCTCGCTTCATGGTGCGGGACGCGCAAGACGCCGTCGTTCAGCCGAGCGTCGAAGAACCGGGGCGTGGCGTGCCCGTCCCGTTCGGGTGAGTAGTCGAGCGCGAGCAGCATCCGGCCCAGGTCTTCAGTGCGTTGCACCGGCCGCTCGCTACCCGCGACGGGTGCGAAACTTGCCGCGAACTCGCGACAGCCGAGATACGGCATCGAATGCGCCTGACCCCGGTGCAGGCGACGCCGAAACTGGTCACGATACTTCGCCGCGTCCGCCTCGGCGCCGGATTTAGGGACCGCCTGAGCCCGGATAACGTAGACGACGTCGCGCAGCGCCAGGGTATGTCGTTGGGTTCGGTCCTCGTCGGCCAGATAGCCGCCGCCATGCTCGGCCCAGCCGCGGGCGGTCCGTTCCGAGACCCGGGTGGTAATCTCGTTGCGCATGAACGACGTGTACCGGATGTCGTTCAAGACCCAGATCTCGTCCACCCGCCAGTGAAACTCCGGTTTCCAGAAGATTGATTCCAGCACCCCGCGCGCGGCCGAGGGGGTCATCACCGGATAGCTCACCCGCTCCACCTTCATCTCTGGCCGGGTGAAGCAGGCGAGATCGCCCCAAACCTTGACCTCAAGCGGTGACTCGAATGCCATACTCGCTCCCTTTCCGCGCCGTCGCCGACGGTTGCCATCGGCTGGCTCCCGTCCGCCTGGCGCTCAGGCGATCATGCGCTCGTGATCAGCGTCGAACGTTAGGCCTCGAATCTCGTCGTACCCCCTTTCCCATTTCCAGAGCCCGCCCGCCAGCTCCGAGACCGACCCACCACGTTGCGCCTCCTCGAACGCGCGCCGCCGCAAGGCGACGGTGTAGGGTTGGGTTCGGGCGAGGATGGAGCGCATGTTCATGAGGGACTGGTAATCATCGCGTGGCGCGAGCAAGCGAAGCAGTTCGGCCACGATCTCGGCATGTTTGAGTGCATGGCGCTCGGCCGGGAGGTCGGCGGCGAAATGCGGT
>JACCYK010000512.1 GCA_013696525.1 Chloroflexia bacterium | reverse complement strand
CCCCCTATCCTACCCCCCGATGCAAAACTTTGACGCGCACCCCGGCAACCGTCACTGTTCGTTGACCCTGATTCCCGACTCCGCTATCCTGACCGGAGTGGAGTCCCGTACGTTCGTTCGGCGATCGACTCACCGTCGATGCGCTGAAAGCTAGCCGGTAGAGGCGTTCCGAGCATGGATCAACTCGATTTGCTCAGCGTCGCCGAGGCTGCCCAGCGTCTGAATCGTTCGACCGAGCAGGTGCGCCGGTACCTCCGCGAAAAGCGTCTCCGTGGTCACCGAATCGGCGGTCAGTGGTTCATCGAGGCAAAGGCGCTCACCGAATTCCGCGACCATGCGGTCACCGAACGTGGATTCATGGGTCGGCTCCGCGCCAGTCATGAGCGCGATCCGCTCGGCGCCACGATCGGGATGACGACTGGTGGCGGCAGCAATATCGCCGCCGGCAAATCTGTCTATCGGCGGACCAATGGGCGGAGGCGGTAGCAGTTGGCCGAAGATCGCGCCAAACCATCGTTCGGCGGTCGCGTTGCCGACTATCTCGGCACAATCGGGAACGCGGACCTGGTCTCGGCTGAACGACGTGGCGACGATCCGGGGGAATTGCTGGTGGCCTTCGTTGACTCGTCGGCCCTGGTTGCCCTGGCGGATGCGGGCGACTCCTCGCATCAGGCCGCGGTTGCGGCGTATCGCGAGCTCCTGGACGCGGGATATCTCCTCTTCACCACCGAACACATGATCGTCGAGACGTGCGAGCTGTTGGGCAACGGGCCAGGGCCAGACGTCGCCAGGCAATGGCTGGAGCTCTGCCGACTGCCGGCGTACCACGTCGACGATCGGGCCTTCGCCAGGGCGAGAGAACTGACGCTAGACAAATCACAATTCCCCGCGATCAGCCTAACCGACGCGATTAGCCTGACCGTGATGGATCGGCTCGGCGTCACGGATGTCTTCGCCGTCGATCAATCGGTCTTGGTCGCGATCTCCTGATCCGGCGTTCCACCAAGGAACGAGAGGTCCGTCGCGGCGGAGAATTCGAGCGCGGCGGCCCGCAAGATATGGTAAGCGCTAACCGCGTCATTGATATCGAGCGTCTCGACCGGAGCGTGGGAGTAGCGCCGGGCCAGGTTGAGGACGCCGGTCGGCACCCCGGCCCGAACGAGATGGACGGCGGCGGCGTCCGAGTTGCCGCCGTAGAAAAGCGCCCGTTGTACGGGAATGTGGTTCGCGGCGGCTACTTTCAGCATGAAATTCAGGATCGCGGGCTGGACGATGATACCGCCACCGGAGCCCTGGCTGACGACCGTGACCACCGGCCCGTGCCCGATCCGCATCGAGAGGTCACGGCTGGCGGAGACGTCCGGCGTGCCGCCCGAGGGCATGGTGTCGAGGACAATGGCGGCGGTCGGGTTGAGCCGATGCGTGATCATCTGGGCGCCACGGAGGCCAATCTCTTCTTGCACGGTGGAGACGAAATGCAGGGTCGCCGGCGGCCGCTCGTCCTTTAGCGAGATCGCCAGCTCAACCAGGATGGCGCAGCCGATCCGGTTGTCGAGCGCCTTGCCGGAGAAGCGGTCGGGGTTCGCCAGCGCCCGCAGCGGCGCCTCGTAGGCAATCGGGTCGCCCACCTCAATCCCCAGCGCCGTTACCTCGTCGGCCGAGTCAAAGCCCAGGTCGATATAGAGGTCACGCAGGGGCGGGACGCCGAGCCGTTCCGCCGGCGGCGTGATATGGCCGGCCTTGGCCCCCACCACCCCGGCGTGTTCCTTCACCCGGACCGCCCGCCCGACCAACAATGATTCGATGATCCCGCCAAGGCGCTCGAAGCGGATCATGCCGTCCGGCTCGACCGCCTTGACCACGCCGCCGATCTCGTCCGAGTGGGCGGCGATCATCAGCGAAGGAGCATCGGCCGGGGCCCGCCTGGTGGCGACGATGTTGCCGAACGAATCGATGAACACGTCATCGACGTGCGGCGTCAGGTCGGCCCGCAGGCGTGCCACCATGGGCTGCTCGTGCCCAGCCACCGCGTCAATCTCGGCATAGGCGCGCAGGCGCTCGACCAACCGCTCCCGTAGCTGATCGTCCGCGCGGTTACGACCGGACCGCGGTGTCCTCAAGGCAAAATCCCTCTCTCCGGTGACGGGCTATCCAGATGTCGGTTCTCCGGCAGTTGCCGAGAAATTCAATACATCTATAATATGGCGCACTCCGCCCGCTGTCCGCGGGGACCAGCTCCGCACCCGCCTCCGGGTCGCGGTCCGCCCGCTGCATCCTTGACGATAGTCGCGGGTCGCGGGTCGCAGGTCGCGGGTCGCAAGTCGCAGGTCGCAAGTCGCAGGTCGCGTAAGCCGTAACTCACGACTTACGACTCACGACTTACGACTCCAGAGGAGGCACCCGGTGAAGCAGTACTCCGCCGATCGGATCCGAAATGTCGGCCTCTTTTCCCATGGCGGAGCCGGCAAGACGTCCTTGGCCGAAGCGCTCCTCTACGACTCCGAGACTGTCAACCGGCTCGGTAAGGTGGAAGACGGCACCACCGTCACCGATTTCGATCCAGACGAGATCAAGCGACGAATCTCGGTCAGCACCGCGCTTGCCCCTTTGTCGTGGAAAGACACGAAGATTAATCTCATCGACGCCCCTGGCTATGCCGATTTCCTCGGCGAGGTCAATTCGGCGTTGCGGGTCTCAGACGGCGCGATCGTCTTGATCGATGCCTCCGCCGGGATCGAAGTGGGAACCGAGCAGGCGTGGCGCTTGCTCGACGATCGCGCGATTCCTCGTCTCGTCTTCATCAACAAGATGGATCGTGAGAACGCGAACTTCTTCCGCTTCCTCGAGTCGGCCCGATCGGCGTTCGGCACGGCTGTCTCGGCCATCGAGATCCCCATCGGCAGTGAAAAGGAGTTCGCCGGCACGATCGATCTGCTGAGCGAGACCGCGACCTATTACACCGGGGACGGTCACGGGATCGAAGAAAAGCCGATCCCCGACGATCTCAAAGAGATGGCCGCCGAGTACCGGCGTCAGCTCGTCGAAGCGATCGCCGAGCAAGACGAAGAGATGATGATGCGGTATCTCGAGGATGAGCCCATTGCCAATGAGGAACTGGTTGCCGGTCTCAAACAGTGCGTCGAGCAGGGGTTGGTGGTTCCCGTCCTGTGCGGCGCCGCCACCCTCAACCGCGGGATTCAGCCGTTGCTCGACGCGATCGTTGCCTATTTGCCGCCGGCCAGCAAAGCGGCGGAGCACCCAACCCTGAATGGCGAGGCGGTCGAGCTGTCGGCGAACCCGGACGGTCCGTTGGCCGCGATCGCCTTCAAGACGCTGGCCGATGCCCATGTCGGCCGCGTCACGTACCTCCGGGTCTGCTCCGGCACGATGAAGACGAACTCCCACGTCATGAACTCGTCGCGGGGGGAGACCGAGCGCCTTGGCCAGCTCTTCTTCGTCCGCGGCAAGGATCACATCAATACCGACGTCATCGTTGCCGGCGACATCGGCGCCGTCAGTAAGCTGGCCTCAACCGTCACCGGCGACACCCTGGGCACCGAAGGGAGCCCGATCCTTCTGGAGCCGACCAGATACCCGAAAACCTCCTACTCCGCCTCGGTCAACCCGAAGACCAAGGCAGACCTCGACAAGCTCGGCACCGCCCTCCAACGGCTCGCGGACGAGGATCCCGCGCTCCAACTCTCCCGTGACGCGATATCCGGCGAGACGATTGTCTCGGGCCTTGGTGAGCGGCATGTCCAGATCGCGATTGACCGGATGAGCCGCCGGTTCAACGTCAACGTCGAGCTTGGCCTGCCCAGGGTCGCCTACCGGGAGACCATTTCGACCAAGACCACTTCCGAGTACAAGCACAAGAAGCAGACCGGCGGCGCCGGTCAATACGGCCACGTCCTCTTAGAGCTGGAACCGCTCGCCGATGGCGAGTTCGAGTTCGGCGAGCGCGTCTTCGGCGGCTCGGTGCCGCGCAACTTCTACCCCGCGGTCGAAAAAGGAGTTCGCGAAGGGCTCGAGGCCGGGCCCCTAGCCGGGTATCCCGTCGTCAACCTGCGGGTGACGTTGACGGATGGCAGCTATCACTCGGTCGATTCGAACGAAATGGCGTTCAAAATCGCCTCGAAAGAGGCATTCCGGAAAGGGATCATGCTGGCCAAGCCGATCCTGCTCGAACCGGTACTGACGATCGAGGTCACTGTGCCGGACAATTACACCGGTGACGTCATGAGCGACCTCAACACGAAACGGGCGCATGTCAGCGGGATGACACCGGGCCCCAATGCCTCCACCACGATCGAGGCCCAGGTGCCGGCGGCGGAAGTCCAACGCTACGCGACCGATCTCCGGTCGATCACGCAGGGCCGCGGCAGCTTCATGACGGAATTCTCGCACTACCAGCCCGTCCCGCCGCACATCGCGGAGCAGGTCATGGCGGCCGCGAAGCAAGCAGAGCTTGCCCACCATTGAACGATCAGGGTGCCGTTCGCGGCAAGCCGCTGGCAACACGGGTGGCGGAACGACGGCTCCTCGACCGGGATCAGCTCCTGGCCCTGGTCGAGGAGCTCCATGCGCTCGTCATACACCAGCGGCAAACCGTCGATCGCCAAGGCGCCGCGATCGCGCGAATGCAAGCGGGGGACAACACCGGCGCCGCGCCATCTCCGCCGCCGGTCGCGCCTCCCGCCCGCAAGACGGCCCGACCGGTTGCCGGCTCGGACTTCACCATCGTGTTCGATGGCGGCGCGATCGGGAATCCGGGCAAAGGCTACGGCAGTTACCAGATTGTCGATTCTGGTGGCGTCGTGTCAGAAGGATCGCCCCGGTATGACGGCACCATTACCAACAATCAAGCCGAGTTCTTGACCCTGATCCGCGCCTTAGAAGATCTGAAAGCTCGTCAAGCCGCCGCCGCGACGCGGACAACCGTCGCCATCCGCGGCGATAGCCAGTTGGTCCTCAACACGATCACGGGCAAATGGAAAGCCCGGCATGCCGGCCTCATCCCTCTGCATCGCCAAGTGGTGTTGCTGCTCCACGAGTTTGGAAAGACCGACATCCAGTGGCAGCCCCGGGCCAAGAGCGTAGCGATCCTTGGTCACTAGGATTGCCGGTGATGTGAGACCGCGATGAAGAGTGCCACTGTTCCAATCGGCGCCAGCGCACCAGATTTCGACTTCCTGTACAACGGGGTCACGGCCCGGCTCTCCGTTCTCAGGGGTCGCGTCGTCGTCTTGGTCTTTTTCCGGGGCTACTGGTGTCAATCGTGCCGGCGCCAGCTCGCGCAGCTTGGATCAGCCTATGACACGATCAGATCGCTTGACGCGGAGCTGATTGCCATCTCGGCCGCCAGCTCAGTTCCCCTCGAACCAATCGCGCGCGGTGACGATCACGAGTTTCCGGTCGTCGCCGACGCCGATATGCGCGTCATCGACGTGTACGGTGTTCGTGACCGTGATGACCCCGAGCATCCTCGTCTGGCCAGGCCGGCGGTCTTCATCCTCGATGCCGCCGGCGTCGTTCAATTCTGCCACGTTGGAGCCCACCGACAGGACCGGCCGGCGCTCGGCTCGATCATGATCGCCCTTGAATCGATCGGCGACAATCGGGGGTTCTAGCTTCCAGCTCGCTCACGGTAGTAGTTCCGTTCGTTGCTCATCGCGCCCGGATATCCCATCGCGCCTCGGTCCGTTTCCGGCTGCTTGCGCTTGACGACCGCTCCTAGCCGTCGATATACTGCCCGTGCCGGTGAAGGTCGGCATTCTCGGGCGGCTAGCTCAGCTGGTTAGAGCGCTACGTTGACATCGTAGAGGTCACTGGTTCGAGTCCAGTGTCGCCCACCCCGGAGATGCGGCACCGTGGTCCGCTGGTTTCCGCCGTTACCCCGTTTCGGATCCTGCCGTTGGGCACCCCACGACCCGCCATTGTCGTCCAAAACTTGACGAAGACGTTTGACGTCCCCGAACGCGAGGCCGGGCTTCGCGCTGCCCTCCGCGGTGTGTTCAAGCGGCGCACGCGGGAGGTGATCGCGGTTTCCAGCGTCTCGTTTGCCATTGAGCGAGGCGAGATCGTCGGCTTCCTTGGTCCCAACGGTGCCGGTAAGACGACGACCCTCAAGATGCTCGCCGGGCTGCTCTATCCCACCTCGGGCGAAGCGACCGTGCTGGGGTACATCCCCTGGCAGCGCAACGCCGAATTCCTCCGGCAGATGACCCTGGTGATGGGCCAGCGCAACCAGCTCGTGTGGGATATTCCCGTCGCCGACTCCTACGAGCTGAACCGCGCCATCTACCGCGTACCGGAGCATGAGTATCGGGAAACGCTTGACGAGCTGTCGGACCTGCTCGACCTCGGACCACTCATCATCAAACCCGTGCGCAACCTCTCCCTCGGCGAGCGAATGCGGTGCGAGATCGCGGGCGCCTTGCTCCACCGACCCCGGATCCTGTTCTTGGATGAGCCGACGCTCGGCCTCGATGTCACGGCACAACGACGGATCCGCTCGTTCTTTCGTGAGTATGCCGACCGCTACCAGGCGACGGTGCTGTTGACCAGCCACTACATGGCGGATGTCGAAGCCTTGGCCAAACGGATTGTCGTCATCCATCGCGGTCTCATCTTGTACGATGGCGCGCTCGCCGGCCTGATCGAACGGTTCGCCCCCTTGAAAACGATCACCGTCGACGTGTCGAGCCCGCTCCTCGACCCGGGCCGCTATGGTGAGGTCGTCTCGGTTGAAGAGGGCCGAGTCACCATCCAGGTGGCGAAGCCAGATGTTGCCGCTGTCACCAACCGGCTGCTGGCGGACGTCAGCGTGACCGACTTGACTATCTCCGACCCGCCGATCGATGAGATCATCGACCGGGTCTTTCAACACGAGACGATCCCGGACGCCGAGGTCGAGGTTCCGCCCGCTTTCGCGCGGACATGAGTACCCTCCGCGGCGTCTACCTGGCGCAACTCCGCATCTCGCTGGCGGAGCAGTTCCAATATCGCGGCGCGATTTTGATCTGGTTGCTTGGTCTCGTGATCCAACCCGTCATCTACCTCACCATCTGGTCCACCGTGGCGGAGTCATCGGGTGACAACGTGGACGGATACACGGCCAGGAGCTTCGCCGCCTACTTCATCGTCGCCATGCTGGTCAACCACGCGACGCACACCTCAATCATGTGGGAGTTCGAGAGCCGGGTCCGGCATGGCGCCCTGTCGGCGCTGCTCCTTCGTCCGATTCATCCGATCCACCGCGATATCGCGACCGGTCTCGCCTTCAAGGGTCTCACCATGCTCGTCGCCCTGCCGATCGCTGGGTTGCTCGCGCTCGCGTTTCATCCCGTCGTCACCACGCCATCCTGGGCCGTGTTGGTCTTCGTTCCAGCGCTCCTCCTGGCGATGGCGCTGCGGTTCACCGTGGAGTGGACACTGGCGATGGCCGCGTTCTGGACGACGAGCGTCACCGCGATCAACCGGCTCTATTTTGCCGTGTTCATCTTCTCCGGCTACATCGCGCCGATCGACTTGCTGCGCGAGCCGGCCAAGACAATCGCCGAGGTTCTGCCCTTCCGGTGGATGCTGGCGTTTCCGGTCGAGCTTGCCATCGGCCGGGTATCGGCCACGGAGGCGTTGATCGGGATCACGGCTCAGGCGGCCTGGCTGGCGGCCGCGGTCATTGCCCTCAGGGCCGTTTGGTCTCGCGGAATTCAGCGCTATTCAGCGGTGGGCGCATGACCTGGCTCCGGCTGATCCTGATCCACCTCCGGATCGCGGTATTGAACGAGTTGCAGTACCGGACGAACCTCGGTTTGCAACTCTTCCAGTCGGCGGTGGCGCTGGCAACGTCGCTGGTCAGCATCGCCTTCGTCTTCTCCAAGACCGACCATCTGGCGGGCTGGAGCGCGAGCCAGTTGTTGGCGGTCGTCGGAGTCTACTTTCTGGTTGGCGGCCTGACCCAGCTCTTCATCTTGCCCAGCCTGGGACGCTTCATGGAGGATGTTCGTCTCGGCGCGCTCGATTTTGCACTGATTAAGCCGGTCGATAGTCAACTTCTGATCACGACCCGCCAGGTCGAAGCTTGGAAGGTTATAGATGTGCTGATCGGCGTATGCGTGATCGGGGTTGCCCTGGTTCAGATGGGAACCAGCCTAGATCCGATCCAAGCCATGGTCTTCGTCATCGTCTTGGTCGCCGGGGTCGTCGTCGTCTCCAGCTTCGTGATGATCCTCGCCACCTGCGCCTTTTGGTTCATCCGGGTGCAAAACATCCTCGTCATCTTTCAGGCCATGTACGAGGCCGGCCGCTGGCCGATCACCATCTATCCGCCCTGGCTCCAAGGAGCGCTCACCTTCTTGGTCCCGGTCGGCTTCGCGATCACGGTGCCGGCCGAAGCCCTGGTCGGCCGCCTGGACTGGCGCTTGCTCGCCGGCGCCGTCGCCCTCGCCGTCGTGCTGCCGGTCTTTTCCCGTTGGTTCTGGATGATGGGCCTCCGCGCTTACTCCGGCGCCTCCGCCTAGTCAGTCTCGAGGTGTCCATCGATGGTGACGACGGCGAACGGCCGCAACGAAATAGTGACCGTTCCGCCATCTGACTCCAGCGGCTCTCCTTGCGCCCTGAATGTCGCCGGGTCATCCGCCGCCAGGTCGTACGTCGTGGCATCGAGCGATCGTGAACGGAGATTCGTCAGCGGCGGCAGCGTGAGGCGAACATCGGCAGATTCATCTTGGAAGCTGACAACGATGAGCCGGAAGCGGTCACCCATGAGCAGCGCCAGGGCCTCAATCGCCAGACGATCGGATACCTCAACGCTCAGCAGCCGCCCGCCGGCGAATTCTCCGACGTCGGCCAGCGCGTGGTACACCGGAAAGGCGATTCCTGGCCGGGAGTGAAAAGCCGGCACGCGCAACTCATGATCGGAGCGCTCCACGAGGCCGCGCCACCCGATCGTCTCGAAGAACGTCAGCGTGGCAACTCCGGCGCTCGCCAGATGCCGGATGCTGCCAACAGTCCAGCCGGCGGCGAAGAGTGATGGCTGCCTCACATCGACCGTGTCGGGCAGGCTGCCCAGCGGCCGTGTCTCGCCCGACGGCACGGCGTCGGGGTTTATTCGCGGACGCAGGGTAATCGGCCCCACCGCCACCGGCAGATTACCGGTGAGCGCGTTCGCGGCGTGGACGGTCTCGGCCTGAGCCGCCAAAGTTTCGACGATCGAGGCATTGTCGAAGGCATGCACCTGCGGATTGATCGGATAGGCGACGTAATCGAGCAGCGCCGCCGATGGCGCACCTCGATTAAGCTGAGTGAAATAGGCCCGGCTGCCGCCGCCGATCGGGAAGCTCAGTTCTGCCTGATCGCGCCCGTTCCGCGCCGCGGTCAGCACCTCGTTCGTCGATACGACGCCCGACCGGGGAAAGACCGTGACGCGGGTAATCGGCGCTTCGACCGCTGGCACAGCGGCGACAAGCTCGCTGAAATCCTGACCGTCATCGTTCGTCAACACCTCGAGCTCGAGTGCGCATCCGAGCGCGGTTGCTTCCTCTGAAGCTTGATCGAGTCGTCCTTGCCAATCCGCTGCCGCGAGATCAACGACGTGGTGTAGATGTCCCAAATGAAGCTGCCGAAAACGATCAATCTCGGCGTCGCTGAGCGCATTGCCGTGGCTGGAGCCGGACACCCCGATCGGTGGCAGCGCATGTCCGATATCGTCGCCGACCCACACCGCAAGCTCCGCTGCCGTGGGCACCGGAATGGTCGGGCTACCAGTTCCGGTGACGGTCACCGTGATCGATTGCCAAACCCGGTCGCCGGCCGCCAGCGCGACCGGGTATGGAATCCGGAGCGGTGTTGAATACGTTTTGTAGGAGGCGTCGGTCCAATTCCGTTGGTCCTCGGTCTCAAACAGGTCACCGGAAAACTCAAGGCGCAGCGAGCCACCGGCGGACAGGCCGTGCTCCATCGCCTCGATGTCGAAAAATAGTTGGTGCGGTGCGATGCGCTCCGGGAAGGCGCTCGCCGCGCGCTGGCCCCCGCCATGGATTTCCACTGGTCGACCGGCCAGTTCCATCGGGTGCAGGACGCACCAGCCAATCCGGTTCCGCCAGAACGGCGAGCGAGCGGCTCCCGCCATCGTGCAGACGATCGTACCGTCGGTCGATCCAACGATGCTTCCGTCCCAGGCAAAATCGACGCCCTGCTCGCCAGGGCTGACATGCTCAGCGCTAAACCGGAGCGCGAACGATGTCTCGTCCTCCGCGAGTTCATACGACGTAAAGACCGGCGCGATCGTGCCCCACGACTGGTCTCGCACCGCCGCGTAGAGCCGGAGAATGACGATCTCCCCATTGACCGCGACGTAGCGCAGGTCCGCGCCCTCGAGGACCGCGGAGACCGGTCCGGCCCGGAGCGCCTTGCGCTCCGGCAACGGCGCTTCCGTTCCGTAGTACAAGATGTTGGGTGAGCTGCTTTCGGATTCACGATTCATCGTTTTCCCCTTATGGTGCGGCGCGGTCCTGGTCACGCCGGAGGTCATCCCGCAGGCCCGTATCGCGCTGCTCGCGAATTCTTCCCAGCTCGTCGGAGTCTTCATTCAGCCAGCGCCGCAAGCCCGCGAGTTGATCGGCGTTGGACAGTACCGGCCAGAGGTTTTCCGCGATCCGCTCGAAGGTCGCCGCGCCGCCGAGCGCGGCGGTCTGAAACGGTCCCGTGTAGCGCCAGCGGCGGGCCAGCCCCTCACGCACGACCTGGTCGATTGCTTCCGGTGACGCCACGCCGTTCTCGGCCAGCCAGACCGCCTCGCGGAGGAGCGCCAGCTGCATTCGATTCCAAATGAACCCCGGCACGTCTCGCTCGGCGAGGATCGGCCGCTTGCCGAGATCGGTCAGGGTTCGGGTCATGAGCGTCACGATCGCCGGATCGGTGCGATCGGTACGGATCACCTCGACCAGCGGCACCAACAGCGGCGGGTTCCAATAGTGAGTGCCAATCATCCTCCCCGGCGCCCCGGCGCCCTCGCCGATCTCGGTGATGCTGAGCGAGGAGGTGTTCGAGGCCAGGATCGCGTCTGGCAGGCGGTTCGCGAGGGACCGCAGTATCTTGACCTTCGCGGCCAACTCCTCCGCGATGGACTCAATCACGAGATCGATGTCCGGTTCCAGCTCGTCGACACCCGCAACGATCGACACGCGATCCGGCGCGGCGGCAATCGCGGGAGGCGGATACACGGAGAGGCCACTGGCAAGCTGGAAAGCGGCGGCAATCCTGGGCTTCGCTCGGGCCGCATCACGCGCCAGGAAGACCACGCGATGTCCGCCCAAGGCGTATTCGGCTCCGATCTGAGCACCCATCAGCCCGGGCCCCGCCACTACGACGTTCATAGCCTAATCCGATCCAGTGAGGAGAGGCATGCCGCGACTAGAGTTTTCGAGGTTGCCGCAGGGCGTCGATCCCCTGCTTCAGACCGTCACCATAAATCATGACGTCACCGGAATAGGCAAGCATCCGGAATCCCAGCGCAATTTGGTCACGACCGGTTTGTACGTTGCCGGTCATGATCCCGGCCGTTTTGTTGGCGGTCTTGGCGGCCGCGATGACGCGATCCACCGCTGCCGTGAAGAGCGGGTGATCGAATTGGGCCGGCACGCCGAGTGAGACACTGAGATCAAAGTGGCCGATCCAAAGGACGTCGATGCCGTCCACCCCGGCAATCTCCTCGACGTGATCGACCCCGGCCGCGGTTTCGATTTGGGCCAGGATGAGCACCTCATCGTTGGCGCTGGCCATTTTCTCCATCACGTCACCCGGCGCGTAGTCATCGTGGGCGAAGCCGAAGGCCGAGCCACGACGTCCCACCGGTGGATATTTCACCGATTGCGCGATCAACCTGGCTTGCTCGACCGACTCCACCATCGGGATCATCAACCCCATCGCGCCGACATCGAGCGGTCGCGACATGAGGTGATACTGCGTCGCCGGGACCCGAACCAGCGGCACCAGGTCGACCGCTCTCGTCGTCGCCATCAGCGCTCGGATCGTTTGGATGCTCCAGCCGGAATGCTCCATGTCGTAGACGACGAACTCGGCGCCAGCCTGATTGATGATCCGTCCGATCCCCGTCGAGTCGAACTCAAACACCATCGTCCCGAGCGCGACATCGCCGGCCGCGAGCTTCCGCTTGACGTGGTTCGTTCGCATCGCCCCTCCCCTCTGATCAAGACTGAATGGTCGTTCCTCGCGTGACGGCCGGCCGCGCCGCGTCGCTCCAATTCAAGCCCCCACTCGGCCTCAAGCCGGCCGAACAGATCGTTGTCGGCGCTTTTTCGAACACGCGCCCGCGCTGGAACCGAGAGCGTATCACGGATCCGGGCCGAAACGTCGCGATCGCGGCGCCATCCGCATGGACGCGGGTCAGCCAGTGCCGGGACTGAGGTGGAGTCTCAGTTTGCCTTGACGCCGACCACATCGAGTCGCTACGATCGTGAGCGCCGTCACGAGGGTGCTGGCGCACCGGTCGCCGAAACCCGCGGCAAGCAATTGAGGGCTCGGGACCACTTATGCGCGGATGCCGCCGTCGTCAGGATCGATCAGTGGGGCCGGTCGTCGCGACGGTCATCATCCTACTGCTCACGCTCCTGTCAATGCCAACGTCAGCCCAAGAAGTCCCCGAGCTGCGGATCAACTCAAAACGATACATCGTGATTGACGCCGATACCGGCGAGGTTTTTGCCCAACGCGGCGCTCGCGACCAGGTGGCGATGGCGAGCCTGACCAAGGTGTTTACCGCGATCGAGGCGATCGAATCCGCCGCCCCCGACGTCCTGATCACAACCACCGCGGACGACTTGGTGAGCCCGGACAACAGCATGATGGGCTTCACGGCCGGTGAGTCCTTTACGTTGGAAGACTTGCTCTACGGCTTAATGCTGCCATCCGGGAATGACGCCGCCAATGCTATCGCCCGCTCCCTCGGCGCCCGGCCGGGTGATGACACGCCGCAAGCGGTGCAGCGGTTCATTGACAAGATAAACGTCCGGGTCCGGGATATGGGCCTGGCCGATACCAACCTGATGAACCCGAGTGGTTGGGGAGTGCCCAACCATTACAGCAGCGCCCACGACCTCGCGGTGTTCACGATGTACGCGGTCCAATATCCACGATTTGTCGAGCTGATCTCGGCCCTGGAGCATGACACCGCCACCGGCGGCTACTACCTCCGGAACAATAACCGCTTGATGACAATGTACCCCAGCCTGCTTGGCGGCAAGACCGGCTTCGACTACGACGCGGGCTGGTGTTTGATCGAAGTTGCCCGGCGCGATGGCAACACGATGATCTCGGTCACGCTGGACGGGATCCACCCCGACGATTGGTACGACGACAATCGTGTTTTGCTTGAATATGCGTTCGAGCAGAAGGAAGCCCGTATCGCCGCGAACGCGCCGATTCTCGGTGAGGTCGTTTCCTATCGCGACCCCGACGCCGCGCTGATCGCCCGGATCGCAACCTCCGGCGGCTCGATCGGGCGACCCGCCCCCGCGTCCGGATCCGCCAACGCCGCTGGGCTCGCGGCACCCGCATCCGAAGCGATGGTCGACCGACGGACGCGATCGGGCTCGCTGCTCCTGGTGCAGGGCGACCAGGGTCCGAACCTCCAACTGCTTAGCGCATTCGTGGTCGTCACCGTCCTCCTCGCTGGCCGCGCCCTCTTCACGTTTAGCCAGCCGGCCGCCAGAATGAGCCCGGTCACGGGACTGCCGCCAAGGCCAAAGCGTTTGGCCTGGCCACGGATCGACGGCAAGCGGCCAAGAACGGTCCGGGAATCGGATCCGGCGGTTTGACGTCTGGTAGCGTCCGTCATATCCTTATCGACCACAACGAAATAGCGGCGATGACGAGAACGAGTATCCAATCCGGAGCCGCCAGAGAGATTGACCCACCGCTGCAAGGTCGATTCGGCGTCCGTTTGGGGAAAACCTTCTTCGAGCCGGCACTCGAACCCGCGACCCGAGGTCTCGGTACTAGGGTGTCCCGGGTGGCTCCGTTACCGGCCTGATTGAGCAATGTGGCCCGCGTTAGGTCGCGTGTCGCATTGGAATGAGGGTGGAACCACGTCGGTCGAACGTCCCTTGGCGGGGGTGTCGATCGATTTTTTTGTTGCCCACGAGCGGGCGACCAGGGACGGGAGGACGAACGATGGACCACGCGGACAATTCGGATCTGGAAGCGATGGACATCGCGGTCGAACCGACGGACGCCGTGGCGTACGAGTTAGCCCGGCTCCGTCACTCCTGCGCCCATCTGATGGCGGAAGCGGTGCAAGACCTGTTCCCCGACGCCAAGTTCGGCATCGGCCCCGCGATCGAGCATGGGTTCTACTATGACTTCGACCTGCCACGCCCGTTGGCCCCAGATGATCTGGAAGCAATCGAATCAAGCATGCGGTCGAATCAGGCCCGGCGAGAGCCGTTTTCCCGCCAGGTCGTCTCGCGAGACGAGGCGCTGCGTATCTTTGCCGAGAATCCCTATAAGGTCGAGCTGATCCGCGACTTGCCGGCGGACGAGATCATCACGACCTACCGCCAGGGCGAGTTCTTGGACCTGTGCCGGGGGCCGCACGTCGATACCACGGGAGACATCGGGCCGTTCAAGCTGCTCTCGATCGCCGGCGCCTATTGGCGGGGCGATGAGAAGCGCCCCATGTTGCAACGCATCTACGGCACGGCTTGGCGTTCGCAAGATGAGCTGGATGCCCACTTGGAGCGCCTGCAAGAGGCGCAACGGCGCGATCACCGGCGTCTTGGCCGGGAGCTCGATCTCTTCTCGGTCAGCGAAGAGATTGGCCCTGGTCTCATTCTCTGGCATCCCAAGGGGGCGATGGTTCGGTACCTGGTCGAGCAATTCGAGCAGCAGGAGCAACTTGCCCGCGGGTACGACCTCGTCAACACGCCACACATCGCTTCGGAGAAGATTTACCAGATTTCGGGGCATCTCGAAACATTTCGTGAGAACATGTATGCCCCAATGTCGATTGAGGAGGTTGACTACTACCTCAAGCCGATGAACTGCCCCGGGCACATCATGATCTACAAGAGCCGGGTCCATTCGTATCGTGACCTGCCGATTCGATTTGCCGAGCTGGGCACGGTCTACCGCTACGAGCGATCCGGCACGCTGCACGGCATGCTGCGAGTCCGGGGCTTCACCCAGGACGACGCCCACATCTTCTGCACGGTCGATCAGGTCGTCGACGAGGTGCGGAGCGTCATCGACTTCGCGATCCACATGGCCGGCGTCTTTGGCTACGAGTTTCAAGCGTACTTGGCAACGCGACCCACGAAAGCGATCGGCAGCGACGAGGTCTGGGAGCGGGCGACGACCGATCTCATCCGGGCGATGCAGGAGCGAGGCTGGTCGTACAAGATCGACGAGGGCGAGGGCACGTTCTACGGGCCGAAGATCGACATTAAGTGGGTCGACGCGCTGGGCCGGGAATGGACGGGACCGACGATTCAGGTTGATTTCAACCTACCGGAGCGATTCGACGTCAACTACATCGCCGAGGATGGAGAGCGGCATCGGGTGGCGATGATCCACCGGACGCTGTTGGGCTCGATGGAGCGCTTCGTCGGCGGCTTGATCGAGCACTACGCGGGCGCGTTTCCGGTCTGGCTGGCCCCGGTCCAGGCGGTCATCATCCCGATCACCGACGGTCAGATTGAGGCCGCCGAGGATGTGAAACGGCAACTGGAGCGAGCCGGCCTCCGGGTCGAGGTCGATACGAGCCGCGACCGGATGCAAGCCAAGATCCGCAATGCCCAATTGCAGAAAGTGCCGTACATGCTGGTCATCGGCAAGCGAGAGGAAGTGGCGAGGGCGGTCGCGGTCCGGCCGCGATCGGGACCGGACCTGGGAGCGATGTCAATTGACGACTTCCTGGCGATCGTCCAGCCGCGTATCGCGTCGCACTCGCTTACCCTGAGTGATCTTGACGGCACTGAAGCCTAGGGACCAGAGCGGTCGCGATCGATACCCCGCGACGGAGCATCCCGCCTGCCCCGGGGTCAGTGCGGCCGGTATACTCCGTGATGGCCAAGGGTATTGGTGAGCCCGGGCAAGAATCATGGGAAATGGAGGCGATCAACATGGCGCAATTACGGAAGCGGGTAGCAATGGTGCTGGCCCCGAATTTCGAGGACTCGGAAGCGATCGATCCCAAGGACTATCTTGAGTCAAAGGGCGCGGATGTCACGGTGATCGGGATCAAGACCGGGACGATCGCCGGCAAGAAGGGCGGCTCCCTCGACGCGACGACCACCTTCGACAAGGTGTCGCCCGATGAGTTTGACGCGCTCGTGATCCCTGGCGGCGGCGCCCCGGAAAACCTACGCATTGACGACGGGGCGGTTGCCTTCACCCGCGACTTCATCGAATCAGGGAAGCCGGTGGCGGCCATCTGCCACGGTCCCCAACTGTTGATCTCGGCCAAAGTCCTGGACGGCCGCACGCTGACCAGCGTCAACAAGATCCGCGACGACATCACGAACGCCGGCGGCACCTACGTCGACCGGGACCTGGTGGAAGATCAGAACCTCATTACCTCCCGCACGCCGCGGGATCTGCCGGTTTTCAACCAAGCGATCGCGCGAGCGATTGGACTGGAAGCGTAGCGGATCGGCACACTAGCGGCGAGGGTCGAATCGAGCCGCAAATGACGCGAGCTCGAACGATGCGGGAGCGTGGCCGGGATGTTGGCACCTGAACCAGGAGGCACGCTGGAACCACCAATAGTCCCTGCAGCGGCCGACGCCGATGCATGGCACCGCTTCCGCCACGCTCGTGGTTTCGTGTTCGATATGGATGGCGTGCTCTACCTCGGCAATGAACCGCTGCCGGGAGTGAGCGAGATCCTCGACGCGCTCGCCGTCCGTGGCCGCCACGTCATGCTGGCGACGAACAACTCAATGTCGACGCCCGAGAGCTATGTCATGAAGCTGGCGACGATGGGGATCGATGTGCCACCGGAAGCAATCCTGACCTCGGCCCTCGCTACTAGGGACTTCCTGGTGGAAACCCTGCCGGCCGACGCGGGACTGTTCGTGATCGGGATGCCGGCGCTGCGCGAGCAACTCTTTGCCGGCACTACCTTCCGGCCGATCCAGTTTGATGAAGAACCGCCCGCCGCCGTCGTGCTCGGCCTCGATGTGGGCTTTACCTATGACAAACTCAAGCAAGCCGCCGCCGCGATCCGCGGCGGCGCCCGCTTCATAGCCACCAACACCGACGCCACGCTACCCACCGAGACTGGCTTGGTGCCGGGCGCGGGCAGCATCGTTGCCGCCGTCGCCACGGCCGCCGGGCAGACTCCGCTCGTGATCGGAAAGCCGGAGACGCCGCTGTTGGTCCAATGCCTGCATCGGATGGGCGTGGCGGCCGGCGAGGCGGTGATGATCGGCGATCGATTGGATACCGACATCGTCGCCGGCCATCGAACCGGGATGCTCACGGTGCTCGTCCTCACCGGCGTCTCTACCCGCGAGGAGCTGCTCCACGCCCCAATCCGGCCCGACCTCGTGGTCTCCGACCTTCTCACTCTCAGCGCCGCGCTGGGAGCCGATGACTGATTCCAGGCCGGCGGAGGAGCGCATGTTGAGCCCCCAAGCCCGATCCGTCTTGGATCGCCTCTATGCGATCGACGCGGCCGAACGTGCCGCGGGACTACCGTCTTTGCAACGAAAGCGCAACGTCGATCCCGAAACCGGCCAGTTTCTCTGCATGGTGGCCCGGGCCGTCGAGGCATGGTCCATCCTCGAGATTGGATCGTCAAACGGCGTGTCGACGATCTGGCTCGCACTTGCCGCCCGCGAGGTTGGCGGCCATGTCTTTGGTTTCGAGATCGACCCCCGACGAGCCGCCGAAGCCGAAGCCAATCTCGCGGCGGCGGGCTTAGCCGACTTCGCGACCGTGCGTTGCGGTGACGCGCTCGAGGCCAGCGG
>JACCYK010000490.1 GCA_013696525.1 Chloroflexia bacterium | reverse complement strand
CTCCCCGATACCACGATGGCGACCACGGCTGATCCAGCATCCGGCTTTACCGGCACCGAGGAGGTCACGGCCGCGCAACCGGCGGCCGCCCCGGCTGATTCGGCGCCCCTCGTGGGGGATCTCGCGGCCGCTCCGGGCGGCGCCAGTGCCGCGGTTACCGTGCTGGCCAACCTGCGAGGCGGGCCGAGCGCCGAAGACGCCATCCTGCGCGTCCTCCCGGCCGGCAGCCAGGTGACGGTCACCGGCGAGGCCACGAACGGGTACATCCCGGTTTGGTACAACGGCACCTCTGGCTGGCTCTCGACCCAAGCCATCGACGGCAGTGGGCAACCCGCGGCCACGGACCAGCCGGCGGCGGCTCCCGTTACCGATCAAGCAGGCGCCACCGGCGCCCGGACCACGCTTGAACCGGTCAACATCCGGGCCGGGGCCGCGATCGCCGCCGAGGTGATCGGCGTCATCCCCGGCGGCGTTGCCCTGACCCCGCTGGCGGGGCCGGAGAGCGGGTTTTATCAGGTCTCGTATGACGGCGTCACCGGCTGGGTGTCGGGTGCCTACCTGCGGGAGGACGCCGCGGCCGGCGCCGAGCCAACCAGCGCCTACGCGCCAGGCCCCGGGTTGGAGCCGGCCGCCGCCGCCGGGGGCGGCCTGATCTGGCCGGTCGCCGGCGGCAACTGGACGATCATGCAGGGCTACAACGGCAGCAGCCACCAGGACAACAGCTCGACCTGGCAGTACTACTACTCGCTCGATCTGATCCGGGCCGATGGCGACACCGCCGGCCAGCCGGTGCTGGCGCCAACCGCGGGCACGGTCCGTTGGCAGGACCCCTCGACCGGCGGCATCTCGATCGACATCGGCAACGGCCACGCCGTCGCCATGTTCCACATCGCGGTCGACCCCGGCCTGCGCGACGGCACGGCCGTCCGCCCGGGCCAGGTGATCGGCCATATCTCGGGCCCGGGCGAAGCGGGCTTCGCGGGCACGCCGCACCTCCATCTCGCCCTCTGGCAGACGACGGACGGCGGCAACTGGAGCCGGAGCTCGGTCCCCTTCGCCGGCGCCTACGCCATCGGCGGCCAAGAGTTCCCCGACATCGGCGGCGCCAACCAGCACCGGGGGACGGTGATTAACGTGTAGGGGAGCGACGGCGTTGCGCATCGCGATCGCCGTGTCGGCTCGCCGGGCGCGAAAGACACCCGGCTGACCCCACGAAAGCATCCTGAAGGAAGCTGAGGGTAGCTCAATACCGGCACGTTACGAAAACACCGTGTTTCCTCAGCCCCTTTAGGATGCTTTCGTGGAGGGCAGCCGAATGTCTTTCGCTTTCGGCGTCGCACGGACGGCGACCGCAATGCCCAACGCCCGCCAATCCCCGGCGCCGCTCCGTACCCCTCCCTGGTGATGATGTTGCGAGTGAAGTCCAATGCCTATGTCACCAACCCCACCCGAATGAACCGCCTTAGCCACGGCTGCCGGAGCGAGCGGCGGCCCGGTGACGCCGGCCGGTCTCGGCAGGCCGCTCCGACTGCCGCGATCCCGCTCCGGGGCGGTACGGCCGGGCCGGCACCGGGTTGGTCCGCCCGGCGACGGCCAGCGCTTCTTCGTCCAGGTTCCAGGCGGCGCCGGGCTCGACTTCCAGCGGCGCCCCGTCGGCGCGATAGGCGTAGTAGCGGCCATCCTCGCCGAGCAGCAGCAAGCGGCCAGGCTCGCGGCGATGCTCTCCGACGACGGCAAAGATATTGGTCACGGCTGGTTCTCCCTTCCCACTGCTACAGACGCATCGGGCCGGGCGCCGGTTTCGGTCACATTGTGACCCCGGACCTCGCCCGGTGACGATCGCGCTGACCGGCACGGTCCATGACCCGGAGGGCCTCCAGTTCCCCATCTTGGAGCGGCACGCGGCCTTGTTCCGGCTGTATGCCGGGGTGTATCTCGCGGTCTCGCCGGAGACCGACCCGCGCCTCAGCACCGTCCTCACGGCGCATGGCGTGGTCCTCGTCACGGGCGGGACGGAGGTCGGGGCGGCACGCCGGGCGGCTTTGCGATCGGCCGTCGCCGCTGGTCACGGCGCCTTCCTGGCGATCGACTTCGACCGCTGGCTGCACTGGGCAGGAACGTATCCGGACGAGCTGGCGGCGATCCCCGGCCGCGTCGCCCGGCAGCGGCCGCGCCGCTGGTACGTCTGCCTGGGCCGCACCCGGCGCGCCTTCGCCAGCCACCCGCGGGTGCAGCGGCTGACGGAGACCGTCACCAACACGGCCCTCTCGCTGGCGGTCGGCCGGAGGCTGGACGCCGCCGCCGGCGCCGCCTGGCTATCGCGCGAGGGGGCTGACCTGATCCCGCGGGAGTCGATCGCGCCGACCGCCGCCACCGACCTGGAGTGGCCGGCCATCATCTACCGGGCCGACCCCCGCCGTCTCGGCCAGCTCCGTTGCGACGGCTTAGAATTCGAGACCGCGGCCTTCCACGCTGGGG
>JACCYK010000244.1 GCA_013696525.1 Chloroflexia bacterium | reverse complement strand
GGACGCACTCCGCCAGAACTTCTTTTCCGTGCCGAAGGCATGCCTGCGAGCCTCGCCACTACCGAAGACCCACGGCTGGGGCCTGCGCTTCGATGACCAGGGCCGGGTCGCCCTCTGTGCCATGGATTCGCCCGCCTACCAAGACGCGGTGACGGGGCGGCTCCCCGGCATCACCGTGGTGAAGGCAATGCGCTCGCGCCGGGCATAGCCGGACTCCCACGTCCGCCACCAGCCCTCTGACCCCCCTATGTTGGGGGAATTGTGATCGTGTCCCCCACAAGTGTTCCCAAGTTGACAGGCTCAGCGTGCCGACCTTGACGGTCACGGCGGCCGTCCCCTGCTGTAATGGAGCCAGGCCCAGATGGGCACCTGATCCCGAAACGGTCGGGACATTGCACGAGATCAATTGGAGCATTGCTCCATAGGGGAGAACTACAATGACGACGACAGCCACCGCCAAGTCCCGCCTCCTGACAGCCCTACGCATCGTCCCGGCGGCGTTCCTGCTGGCCGGCGTGATTAGCAGCGCCCCGTCCGCTCTAGCCACCGGCTGCCACACCCCGGCCAGTCAGATTCAGGTCAACGGCGGCACCTCCCGCAACACGACCAACGTCACCGCCAACGCCAATGGCGGGACCGCCGCCGCCAACGCCAAAGGCGGCGATGACAACGTGGCGATCGGCCTCTTGGGCAATGCGGCGGCCGGCAACGGCGGCACGGCGGACGCCCGCGCCAACGGCGGCACGATCAAGCTGGGCGACATCAACTCCGGGAAGAACACCGGCAACGTGATCCAGGTTGGAAAGCCCAAGCTCGTCTGCGGCAAGTCGTCCCGGCTCGTGGTCAATGGCGGCACCGCCCGCAACGAGACCAACGTCAACCTGAGCGCCAATGGCGGGACCGCCACCTCCAACGCCAAAGGCGGCGATGACAACGTGGCGGTCGGCCTCCTGGGCCAGGCGGCGGCCGGCAACGGCGGCACCGCGAAGTCGCAAGCCAACGGCGGCAGCATCACACTGGGCGACATCAACTCCGGCAACAACACCGGCAACGTGATCGCGGTCGGCGGCGGCAGCGGCTATGTCGATGTCAACGGCGGCACCAGCCGCAACGAGACGAACATTGATCTGAACGCCAATGGCGGCACCGCGACCTCGAACGCCAATGGCGGCGACGACAACACGGCGGTCGGCATCGGCGGCAACGCCGCCGCCGGCAATGGCGGCAACGCCAGCTCGGAAGCCAATGGCGGCACGATTGAGGTTGGCGACATCAACTCCGGCGGCAACGTCGGCAACGTGATCGAGGTCGGATCGACCACCGGCGGCGGCCAGATCGATGGCGGCACGTCCAGCAACGAAACCAACATTGACCTCAGCGCCAATGGCGGCACCGCCGAGTCGAATGCCAATGGCGGCGACGACAACACGGCGGTCGGGGTCGGTGGCAACGCGGCAGCCGGCAACGGCGGCAACGCCAGCTCGGAAGCGAACGGCGGCAGCATCGAGGTTGGCGATGTCAACTCCGGCAACAACACCGGCAAGGTGATCGAGGTCGGCAACTAACCAGCTCACTCCGGACCGGGCTCCCTCCCCGGTCCCTCCTCCACCGGACCGGACCATCCTCCGGTCCCCCTTCCACATAACGGGGCGGCGGGATTATTCCCACCGCCCCGTTCCTCTGTTCGGTCTACCGAACCGCTACCGTACGGTGGGCGGTGCTACTGATTAAGCGCGAGCCCGCGCAGCAACCCCTCGCGGGGCCCGACCTGCGAGTCGAAGTCCACGGTCGGCGAGTTCTGCACCACGGCCAGCACCGCCTCGTTCGGGATCAGCGGAATGCAGCCCACGAAGAGCGTGTAGGGCACGGTGCCGGAGGCGAACTGGTAGTCGTGGTTATAGACGGCAAAGGCGCCGGTCGCCTCGGTGCCGCCAACCAGCGGCTCGCCATCCGGCCCGATCGCGACCCCGACCGCCGAGACATTCGGGTCCGCCGTCAGATCGTCGACGAAGGAATCGACGCATTGTTGCGGGTCGCCATCGAAGCCGGGGGCGCCGGTAAAGGTCACGAAGCTGGTGCCATTGGTCAGGACGAACCGATCCCGCCCATTGCCGGAGACATCCTCCGACACGTCCCAGGTATCGTTGTACGCGATCGCATAGCCGAAGGTCGGACTGGTGTAGGTCGTCGGCGGCGTCGTGTTGGCCGCGACCGGTGTCTCCTCGGCGCCGACCGCTCCGTTCAAGAAGAGGGAGATCGCGGTCCCGCCATCGGCCGAGGGCCGCAACGCGGCGTAGCCCGCCAGGCCGGAGTCCTGTTGCTCGACCAAGTCCAAGACAAGGCCCTCGGCCTCGGTCCAAGGCGCCGCCGGCCGGCCGCCGATATCGGCGCAGGCGATGTAAATCTGCTTGTTCTCCCCGTCCTGGTGCAGGTGGATCGAGAACGGCTCGTTGAAGAGATCGTCCATCGGCACCGCCGCCGTGCCCACCAGCAACTCGGTCGGGCCGCGATCGTCGGCCTCGGTCTCGGTGAGGTAGCCCTGGCCGCCGGTGAAGGAATAGACCACGATGCCGAGCTCTTCGCAGGTGCCGGCGTGGATATGGGCCAGGCGGGGCACCTCGACGGGCGCCAGATCGCGGGCTGGACCGGCCAGGGACGCGGCATCGGCCGCGGCCGTGGGGACCGGCGTCGTGGGAGCCTCCGCGGCCACGGGCTCATCCAAATCCCGCACCCCTCCGGTGACTTCGATCGTGCCGGCCGAGTCGGGAACCCCGTCCAGCTCGAACGAGTAGGTGCCGGCCTCGGTGAGGGTGATCGATAGGTTGTCGTCGACCTCGAACACCACCGGGTCGAAATCGCCGTCCACGGAAACGAGTGTCTGTTGCTCCGACCCACGATTGACCCAGGTCACCTCGGTCCCCACCGGCACCGTCACCTCGGCGGGGTCGAAGCCGCGATCTAGAATGTGGATCTCAAGCTCGTTGCCGGTCTGGGCCCGCATCCCGCCGGGATCCGCCAGCGACAATGGAAGGAGGGCGAGCAGCGTCAGCATGACGAGCAATCCACGATGAAGTGACCGGAACCGCGACGCGATCATAGCGAGAGTCCCTTCGTTCTGTGCGGCGAGGCGCTGTCCAATCCGGACCTCCTCCCCGCGCGCCACCGATAGCAAGTCAAATCGTTCGTCATCATCTTATACCGCGGACGGTTCCCGGCCCAGGGGACCAACGGCGATTTGATGGCCAGGGAGCCGCCCGCGTCACCGCTGGCCGCCAAACCCGAGAATCGTTGCCTCCGCTACCGGCGCGGGATCGCCCCCCTCAGCACGATCGTGCCGGGGCGGAGCACCAATAGTGTCGCCCCGCAACGTGGCCGCGAACCATACTTCGAATGACGGCGGTTATCTCCCTTCCCGAGGAACCGTCGGCATGGTCCGCACGTCGGACCACCTTTCCTCCAGCGCGGG
>JACCYK010000486.1 GCA_013696525.1 Chloroflexia bacterium | reverse complement strand
GCCCAGAACCCAATCGCCCCCGCCACGGAGGCACACCAGCGCGGTAGTGGCGCTGGGCTGAAAGTCCGCGCTGAGCACCACGAAGTCCCTCCGGGACTGAAGGTTGAGCTTATTCTCCGCCAAGTGCGACGCTGCCATCGCCGCGCGGCACATGCGGCGTGCTCCTTCGGTAAACGTCATCTGATCGCGACGAGGCTTCAATGGCACAGGTCGTCTCAGCCTATCCTAGTGGACGAGGACCACGGCGCGGCAGGCGTTTGCTCGGATGGTTTCCGGTAAGTTGGCTCTTTCTGTTGCCGACGGTTGTTTTCTTTGTCGGCTGGCAGATTTACCCAATCGTTGAAGTTGCCCGGATCAGCTTTACCGACTACCAGTTCCTGCGCCTGGGCCAACAGGTCAACTTCGTTGGGTTTGACAACTTCCGGCGCGCCCTGGCCGACCCGTTGTTGCAGCAGGGTTTGCTGCGGGCGGCGACCTTTACCGCCTTGTTCGTGCCCGGCATGATCTTCATCCCGATGTTCGTCGCCGTGCTCGTCGACCGGGTCGTCAATCAGAAAGTGGCGACGTTCTACCGGCTGGTGCTGCTGATCCCGGCGATGATTCCGGGACCGTTGGTCTTTGTCCTCTGGAAATGGATGTACGACCTCTATATCGGGCCGATCAACTGGGTCTTGGTGGATGTGCTCGGCATCTATACAAATCGCAATCAGCCACAGTGGATCGGCGACCCCCAGCTCGTGTTCCCGTCGCTGGCAGTGATGGAATGGTGGTGGGGGCTCGGCTACCACACCATGTTCTTCTTGGCTGGCTTGGCGGTCATCTCGAAGGATCTGCCCGACGCCGCGCGGGTTGACGGCGCCAACGAGTGGCGCATGTTTTGGGATGTGACCTTTCCCCGCCTCTTGCCGATCGTTCTGGTCCTGGTGGTGTTGAGGTTTGGCACGGCGATGGCCATCATCGACGAGTATCTCATTATGGGCGCCTTTCAACGGGATCGTCCCACCTACACCTGGACGGTCTACATGTTCGAGACCGCATTCGTCACGGGCGACCACAACCAGAGCTATGCGGCGGCCATTGGCTGGATCGGCGCGATCGCGATGCTCGTGGTTGTAGCCGGGCTGTTCTACTTGTTCCGGTCTCGGGACTGAGGTACACGATGGCGACACGAGAGCTAACCGCACCAGTAGCGCATGTCTCACCGCGCGCAACCCCGGTCGCGGATACGTGGCGACCGCGCCGGGGACCGACGATGGGAACCGTGCTCCGCCACCTGACGCTGATCGTGTTCTGCGTCATCATCTTATTTCCGATTGCCTGGGTGCTGCTCCTGTCGGTCAAATCGCTGCCCGACGCCTACCAGAACGAAATTTGGCCAACGGTATTTGATTTTAGCCACTATGCCTACTCGTTGCAGCGGATCCCGACGCTGGCCACCAACTTCTGGAACAGCGTGCTGGTGACGACCGGGACCGTGGTGCTGACCACCATCGCGGCGATCCTGGCCGGCTACGCGCTGGTCCATCTCCGCACCCCTGGCAAGGCGGTCATTCTCGCCCTCCTCGTGGCATCGCTCTTCTTCCCGACCCGGGTGACGGCGTTGATCGCGATTTGGGATATCCAGCGCCGGCTTGGCCTGATCAACGTGACATGGGGTCTGATCCTGCCCTATGTCGCCCTGAGTATCGCGATCTCGGTCTTCATCATGCGGGGCATGTTCGAGACGATCCCGAAGGATTTGCCCGACGCGGCGCGGATCGACGGTGCTGGTCCGGTCCGCATGTTGCTTGGGATCATGCTGCCCCTCGTCAGCAACGGCATCGTGGTGGTCATCATCGTCAACTTCGTGGCGGCCTGGGGCGAGTACCTGCTCGCCGTCTCATTGATGAACGATCAATCGGCCCGGACGTTGCCGGTGGTGCTGGCGAGCGCTTCCGGCGGGATGGGGGCTTGGGTCTGGCCCCGGATCGCCGCCGTCTACGTGATGGCAATCACGCCGGGCCTGGTGGCCTTCAGCATCGCCCAGCGCTGGTACATGAAGGGGCTGCAGGAAGGGGCGCTGAAGACGTAGCGCGGATTTTGGGCGGCTCGGATCCTAGCGAACGCTGGTGCTGACGGGGCGCTGGAATGAATTCCGCGCTGAGCACCGAAAAGTCCTTTCAGGACTGAGTTTCGCGGTGCTTCCGAAGCACAAGTGTTCACCCGAAGTTGATATTGCTTCCTCAGGTCGACAGAGAGATCGGCGCCCTTCATGGCGGTTTGTGTATTCAGCGCGGTGGCTTTGGCCCCGCGCATGCTCGCGACGGCCGGTCAGTCAACCAGCATAGGCATCGTCCGCCGTCCTCCCGGATATCACGGCACCCGTGAATACAACGCGTCCTCTCCCAGCTCGTCTTCGATTTGGAGCAGCCGGTTGTACTTCGCCACCCGGTCGACCCGCGACGGCGCCCCGGTCTTGATCTGACCGGCGTTGGTCGCCACCGCGAGATCAGCGATGAAGGTATCGCCGGTCTCGCCGCTGCGGTGCGAGATGACCGCGTTGAAGCCGGCGCGGTGAGCCAGATTGATCGCGGCGAAGGTTTCGGTCAAGGTCCCGATCTGGTTCAGCTTGACCAGGATGGCCGTCGCCGATCGCTCGTTGATGCCGCGTTGGAGCCGGTCGACGTTGGTCACGAACAGGTCGTCACCGACGAGCTGCACACGGTTTCCGATAGAAGCTCGCAGCTCGGACCAGGTCGCCCAGTCATCTTCCGCCAAGCCGTCTTCGATTGATGCGATCGGGTATTTGTCGCACCAATCGGCCCAAAACGCGACCATTTCCGGGCCGTTCAGGGTCCCGCCTTCCCCGGCCAGGCGGTAGGTGCCGTCCGCCTGGTAGAGCTCGGTCGCCGCCGGGTCGAGCGCGATCACGATCTGCCCGCCCGGCGTGTACCCGGCGCTGACGATGGCCTCGGTGACGACCGCGATCGCTTCCTCGTTGGAGGCCAGGCTCGGGGCGTAGCCGCCCTCATCACCGACGTTCGTGCTGTGCCCGCGGTCGTGCAGAATCGTTTTCAACTGGTGGAAGATCTCGGTGCCCCACCGCAACCCCTCGCGGAACGACGGCGCGCCGACCGGCATCACCATGAACTCCTGCATGTCGACGCTCGATCCCATGGCGTGCTTGCCGCCGTTGAGGATGTTCATCATCGGCACCGGCAGGTGGCGAGCGAAGGGCCCGCCCAAATAGCGGTACAGCGGCAGGCCCACCGCGAGCGCCGCGGCGCGGGCGGCCGCGAGCGAGACGCCGAGGATCGCGTTGGCGCCCAGGCGGCCCTTGTTCGGCGTCCCGTCTAGTTCGATCATCGTCCGGTCGATCGTGATCTGGTCCAGCGCATCGAGTCCGACGACCGCCTCCGCCAGGTCTTCATCGACGTGGCGGACCGCCGTCAGGACGCCCTTGCCGCCGTATCGTTGCGTGTCGCCATCCCGCAGCTCCACCGCTTCATGGGCACCGGTCGATGCCCCCGATGGCACGCTGAAGGCGCCAGACGCCCCTCCAACCAGCTCAACCTCGACCTCCAATGTCGGGTTGCCGCGCGAGTCGAGAATCTCCCGGCCGCGAATCGATTCGATCACCGTGTCCATCGTGCCGCTGGTCCCTCCCCATGTGTCGTCGCGGGCGTCGTTCGGTCAACCTCGGTGCATGGTCGCGGTTTGGTATACTCGTCGTCAAATTGAAGAGTGCCGAATGGCAATGACGGAGCAAAGTACTCGCCGTGGCGCCGAACAGGGACGGCCCGCCGCCGACTGCAAGCGGCCGCGGTGGCGCGGCGAGGAAGTTCGCTCTCGAGCCGACCGGTGAACGGCGCCTTCCGCGCCAGTAGCCGGCTCTGGAGACCCCTCCATTAGCGGGGTACGCCGCGCTCCCGAGCGATCGGGGCCGGCGGCTGAGCGTGCCGGGCAACCGGCAAAGCAGGGTGGTACCGCGCGGTGGCCCCTCGTCCCTGCCGAGGGGTTTTTTTGTGCCCGCACGCGGGAGGACTGAGGAACATGAGCCCGACATCGGTCCAAGATCAGCTGCACGCGATGCGTCATCGCGCCCTCGCCGGCCTCGACGACGCGGCCGGCCTCGCCGCGATCACCGATTGGGAACGCTCGTTCCTCGGGGCCAAGGGGGAGCTGACGACGTTCTTGCGCGGCCTCGGCGCACTCTCGGCGGAGGAGCGGCCGCTGGCCGGCCGGGCCGGGAACGCCCTCAAGGTGGAGTTGACGAAGGCGTATGAAGCGAAACGTACGACGCTCGCCGCCGCGGCGCTGGATCGACGGTTGGACGCCGACGCGGTCGATATCTCGTTGCCGGGCCGGCGCCCGGTGTTTGGCGGCAGCCATCCCTTGTCGCAAGTCATTGACGAGCTGAGCGAGATATTCGCCCTCCTCGGCTACCAGACCGTCTTTGGCCCCGAGGTGGAAACCGCCCGCTACAACTTCGATTTGCTCAATATCCCGGCCGATCACCCGGCACGCGATGTCTGGGATACCTTGCACGTTGAGGCGGCTGAAGAGCTTGTCCTCCGCACCCACACCTCGCCGATGCAGGCGCGAACAATGGAGCGGCAGCCGCCGCCGGTCCGGGTGGTCGTGCCAGGCAAGGCGTTCCGCTACGAGGCGCAGGACGCCTCGCACGAATGGATGTTTCATCAGCTCGAAGGGCTGGCGGTCGACACTAACATCACGATGTCCGACCTCAAGGGCACGCTGGCCGAGGTCGCTCGCCAGCTCTTCGGCCCGGCGCGCAAGATCCGGTTTCGCTGTGACTTCTTCCCGTTCACCGAGCCGGGGGTCGACTTCGCGATCGACTGCGCGATCTGTGACGGCCGGGGCTGTCGGGTCTGTAAGCAGACCGGCTGGCTGGAGCTGGGCGGCGCCGGGATGGTCCACCCCAATGTTCTGCGCGGCGTTGGATACGACCCGGATCAGGTCAGCGGCTTCGCCTTCGGACTCGGCATCGACCGGATCGCGATGATGCGCTCCGGGCTGGACGACATCCGGGCCTTCGCCGCCAACGATCTTCGCGTCTTGCGTCAATTTGCCCGCGTCGCCTGAGGGCTCCATCACGAAGGACTCAACCGCATGAGAGTGCCGCTCCGCTGGCTCGCTGATTTCATCACGATCGACCTCCCGCCACGGGACTTGGCGCATCGCCTGACGATGGCCGGGCTCGAAGCCGAGAAGATCGAGGTCATCGGCCACGGCTGGGACAATGTCTACGTCGGCCACGTCGAACAGGTGGCGTCGCATCCGGACGCCGACCGTCTGGTGTTGGCCACGGTCAGTGCCGGTGAGCATCGCCTCACCGTCGTCACCGGCGCCCCGAACATCGCGCCAGGGCAGAAGGTCGCCCTGGCGTTGGTTGGCGCCCGCTTGATCGACCCCTACGTTGAGGGCGTCACCTACAAGACGCTCAAACCAAGCACGATCCGGGGTATCCGCTCGGAAGGGATGGTCTGCTCCGAAAAGGAGCTGGGCCTCTCGGCCGAGCATGAAGGGATCATGGTGCTGGCGGAGGATGCCCCGGTTGGCGTCCCCCTGGTCGACTGGTTGGGCGACACCGTGATCGAATTTGAGATCACGCCCAACCTGGTCCATGCCTTCTCCATGCTCGGCATCGCCCGCGAGGCGGCGGCGCTGACTGAACATTGCCTGCATCTTCCGCCCGTCGCCGACCTGGCCGGGGCGCCGGCGGCGGACGATGCGCTGGCTCGCTTGGAGGCGCCCGAGCTCTGCGCGCGCTATCTCGCCGTGGCCATTGAGGGGTTGCGCGTTGGCCCCTCCCCGGACTGGCTGGCGCGGCGGCTGACCGTCGCCGGGGTGCGCCCCATTAACAATATCGTCGATGTCACCAATTACGTGATGCTGGAGTGGGGGCAGCCCCTGCACGCCTTTGACCGGGCCCGGCTGGCGGAGGGCAGGATCATCGTTCGCCGGGCGGGCCAGGACGAGGCGCTGGAAACGCTCGATCACCAGCAGCGCAAGCTGACCCCCGAGGTCTTGGTCATCGCCGACCCGGAGCGGGCGGTCGGCATCGCCGGGGTGATGGGCGGAGTCAACAGCGAGGTCGATGACGAGACGACGGCCATCATCCTCGAATCCGCGACGTTCAACATGGTGTCGATCCGCCACACGGCGCGGGCACTGAAGCTCAAGACCGACGCCTCGGTCCGCTTTGAGCGCGGCCTCGATCCCGCGCTGGCGTTCGATGCGGCGGCCCGCGCCACTCACCTGCTGCTCGAGCTCTGCCCTGGCAGCAAGATCGTGGCCGTGCGCGATATCTATCCCAACCCGGTCCGGCCGCGGCCGCTGGCGATGCCGTTCGGCGAGATCGAGCGCCTGCTCGGCGTCCGCTATCAGCCGGAGCAGGTGCTCGATGTCCTGGCCAGCCTTGACCTGGCTCCCTCTCTTGAGGGCAGCACGCTCTCCCTGACGATCCCGACCTATCGCCAAGACCTCACGATGGCGGCCGACATCGTCGAAGAAGTGGCCAGGATCGTCGGCTACGAGACCCTCCCCGAAACGCTGCCCACGGGCAAATCGACCCCGGTGCAACGTGACCCGGTTTTTCTGCGCCAGCGCCTGATCCGCGAGGTCCTCGTCGCCTCCGGCTGCTTCGAAGCGGTCACCTACATCACCGCTCGGGAGCAAGAGTTGCAGTTGCTGGCTGCTGAGGACGACAGTTCCGGCTTCCTCGATCCCGTCCCATTGGCTGACCTGTGGAAACTCCGCAATCCGATGCAGAGCGACCGCCCATATCTCCGGCCGACCCTGCTTCCCGGACTGCTCGCGGTCGTGTCCGAGAACCTGAAGCACGAGATGGGCGTTCGCTTCTTCGAGCTGTCCCGGGTCTACCTGCCGTCCAGGGCAGACGAGGAGGCGCCGCTGCCGCACGAAGCGAACTGGGCCGCGGTCGTGCTGGCGGGGCGCCGGGAGCCGGTCGGCCGCTTCAGTCAGGAGGGTGAGCTTGATTTCTTCGATCTCAAAGGCATGACCGAGGCGGTGCTCAACCGGTGTGGCGTGAGCGACGCTCGGTTTGATCGTTCAAACCACCCCGCGTTGCATCCTGGCCGCGCCGCGATCGTCTCGATTGGCGACCAGCCGATCGGGGTCCTGGGTGAGCTGCGGCCCGATCTTGCCGCGGCGTTTGGTATCGACGGGCCGCGGGTCACGGTCGCCGAGCTCGATCTCGATGCCCTCTTCGCCGCCAGCTCGATCGCGGTCACCGGGGTTCAGGTACCGCGGTTCCTCGCGGTCGAGCAGGATTTCGCGATCGTGGTTGCCGATGACACACCGGCGGCCGAGGTCGAGCGGGCGCTCCGGGCCGGGGCCGGGCCGTTGGCCACCAGTGTCGTCCTCTTTGACATCTATCGCGGCCCCCAGCTCGGCGAAGGCAAGAAGAGCCTGGCCTATCGGGTCACCTTCACCGCGCCGGACCGCGCCCTGACCGACACTGAGCTCGGCAAGGTGCGGGAGCGAATCGGCAAGGCGCTCAAGCAGCGCGTGGAGGGAACGTTGCGAACGTAATCCGGCGGGCGGAAATATTCCCGCGCCACCACCACCCAGTTTCGATGGCCGCACCACTTGACCGAGGGCCGTGTCAATCCTCGTCGTCACTAACCGGGGTGGCGGCGGCGTCCACATCGGCGAGATCGGCAACGG
>JACCYK010000452.1 GCA_013696525.1 Chloroflexia bacterium | reverse complement strand
GATTTCCCGATGGTGCAGGGCACCGTGCTGGTCATCGCCGTCGTCTTCACCGTCGTCACCTTCGCGGTCGATGTGACGTATGCCGCCCTCGATCCTCGTGTCAAGTACTAGCGCCGGCGAGCCACGGCTGACCGCGGACGGGCGGCCGGTCGCGAGCACCGGGCGCGAAGCCACCGGAACCGGGGAGACGCCCGCCGTCAGCGGGCGGCGCGATCTGGGGCGGGCCCTGCTGGCGCGGAAGGCGGCGCTCGGCGGGATGATCGGCTTCCTCCTGATCGCCGTGGTCGCGCTGTTGGCGCCGCTGATCGCGCCTCACGACCCGCTCGCCCAGAACCTCGGCGACAACCTCAAGCCGCCGATGTGGGAGGAGGGCGGCACCGCCGCCTACCCGCTCGGCACTGATCCACTGGGTCGAGATTTACTGAGCCGGCTGATCTACGGCGCCCGCTACTCACTGGCGATCAGCATCAGTGCGGTCCTGCTCGGCGGCTCGCTCGGCTTCGTCATCGGCCTCGTCGCCGGCTTCTTCGGGCGCTGGACCGACACGGTCCTCATGCGTCTGGGTGACATTCAGCTCGCCTTCCCCTTCGTCCTGTTCGCGATCGCGGTGCTGGCCGTCTCGCCGGAGCGGACACCGTGGCATCTCATTCTGGTGCTCTCGATCTCAAGCTGGATCATTTACGCGCGGGTGGTGCGTAGCCGCGTCCTTAGTGAGCGGGAGAAGGACTACGCGGCGGCGGCGCGGGCGCTCGGGGCGTCGCGCTGGCGGGTCCTCTTCCGCTACATCGTGCCCAACGTCTGGCAGGCGGTGCCGCTCATCGCCCTGCTCGATCTCGGCTTCCTGGTCATCGTCGAGTCGCTGCTCAGCTTCATCTCATTGGGGCTGTCGCCGCCGGCGCCGTCGTGGGGCGCGATCCTGGCCGAGGGTCGCCAGTACATGATGATCACTCCCTGGATGGCGGTCTTTCCTGGCCTCGCCATCGCGGTCACCGTCCTCAGTGTCAGCGTCGCCGCCGACGGCCTGGCCGACACCTTCGACCCGAAGCTCATTCACGGCAAGTTCCGGCGCCGCCCGCTGCCGCCCGCGCCAGGGACCCGGTCCGATCCGCGGCCGGCCGTTGGCGAGCCCTTGCCCCTCCTCCGCGTCCGTAACCTGACGACGATCTTCCCAACCCGGGCCGGGGTCGTCGAAGCCGTCCGGGATGTGAGCTTCGACCTCGAGGCCGGCAAGGTGCTCGGCGTCGTCGGCGAAAGCGGCTCCGGCAAATCGACGCTCGGCCTGTCGATCATCCAGCTCGTGGACGCCCCCGGCCGCGTCGTCCAGGGTGAAATCCACTTCCTGGGAACCGATCTTGCCCGCGTCGGGAACGCGGCGATGGGAACGATCCGGGGCGCCAAGATCGGCATGATCTTCCAGGACCCCGGCTCCTCGCTCAATCCTGTCCGCACCGTCGGCACCCAGCTTGAGGAGACCTTGCGGCAGCACCGCCAACTCCGGCCCGGCCCGGCGCGGGAGGCGGCCGGGCGGGCCTTGGCGGCGGTCCACATCGCCGACCCCGACCGCGTGCTGCGGGCCTACCCGTTCCAGATCAGCGGCGGCATGCAGCAGCGGGTGATGATCGCGCTGGCGATGGCCAGCGAGCCCGCCTTGCTCATCCTCGATGAGCCGACGTCCGCCCTCGACGTGACCACCCAGGCCCAGCTCCTCGACGAGCTGACCGCGCTGCGGCGGCGGTTCGACACCAGCCTCCTCTTCATCAGCCACGACATCGCCCTCTTGAGCGGGATCGCCGACACGATCCTGGTCATGTACGCGGGCCAGGTGTGCGAGATCGGGTCGCGCGACCAGGTCATCACCACACCGCGACACCCCTACACCCAAGCCTTGCTGAACGCGGTCGAGCGCGTCGCCATCCCGGGTCATGGCCGCCTGGCGGCGATCGCGGGCGACCCGCCCGACCCAGCCAACCGGCCGCCTGGCTGTCCCTTCGCGCCGCGCTGCCCGCACGCGATGCCAATCTGTGTCGAGGTCGATCCAGCGCCGGTGGTCGTCGCGACAGGACACTCGGCGGCCTGTCACCTGCTCGATCCCGCGCTTCAAGCCGGCCACCAGGCGGAGCGCGAGGTATCAGTGAGATGACGGTGCCACTGCTCGAAGCGCGTGACCTCAGCACCCATTTCCCTGTCCGGCGCGGGTTGTTCCGCCGCGAGTCGAAGGCCGTGCGGGCGGTCGACGGCGTCTCCTTGACGCTGGCCCCAGGGGAGACGCTCGGCCTTGTCGGCGAGAGCGGCTGCGGCAAGTCGACGCTGGTCAAGACGCTGCTCTTCTTAGAGCAACCGACCGGCGGCGAGATCCGCTTTGGCGGCGAGGCCGTGACCGCTGCCGATGCCGGCCGCCTCCGGCGCCAGGCCCAGATCGTCTTCCAAGACCCCTATACCTCGTTGCCGCCGCGAATGCGCGTGGCGGAGATCATCGCCGACC
>JACCYK010000443.1 GCA_013696525.1 Chloroflexia bacterium | reverse complement strand
GTTTGTGCCCTTTGCCCGACGAGCGCGGCGCGGACGCCGCCTTGGCGAACCGTGGTTAATCGGTGGGATTGGCGGGTTTCGGGTTGCCCAGCGCCTTGAGCAACGCCCAGCAGCTGGCGGCGGCACTCTTGATGAGGAAGAAGACCACGCTCACCATCCAGCCCAGCGCATCCTCGTTGCGGTCCGCCGCCAGGAAGGCCGCCCACAGGCAGATGACATAGGCCACGGTCGGTGAAACGAAGTGCGGCAGGGCGTGCCAGCCCCGCCAGTCCGGGTCCGGGTCGCGCCGGACGATCCGGAATCCCTGGCCGACGCCGATCAGCCCGGTGACGCCGATGATCCCCAGGGCGATCGTCAAGATGATGGCGGAGTCGTCGGGGATTATCGCGATCAGCGACAACGTCAACACCATCAGGAAACTATGGAAGGTCTGGCCCGACCAGACGCGGAGGCCGGCCGGACCGTCGTCGGCCATGATCGACGGATTGAGGGCCAGGGCCACGAAGAGCAGGCCGACCAGCGTCGCCGCGATGCCGGCCGAGACGGAGAAGAACGTGTTCCATTGGTCAACGGTTGCCGCGAACTCGCCGTCCATCCCACCCGTCCGCACCCTGAATCTGGCGTGAGCGTCCGCCCGCAGCCTCGCCGGGCCCGGCAACCGGCGTCAACCGGGGCGATGCGGTATCGTGCCGGCCGGGCTGAGTGGCCGGGTCCGGTGGCCGCATCCGTTGCGGGGCCACGCCGCCCAGGCGGGTTGATCCTCGCTTAACGGTTGATCACCACCCGGCACGTAGAGTATGCACGCACGCGGCTGAGCGCGCATCGTGGCGACGAGGAGACGGCATGCGGGTGCTCTTTATCGGGGACATTGTCGGCCGGGAGGCGGCGGCCTGGATGGCGGAGCGGTTGCCGGGCTTGCGGCATGAGCACGCGGCCGATCTGGTGATCGCCAACGCCGAAAATATGGCCTTCGACCCGAACCGGGGCGACGGCCAGGGCCAGTTCGGGATGACCCTGCCCGACGTGGAGCGCCTGTTCGCGGCGGGGGTCGATGTCGTCACCTCCGGCAACCATGCCTGGGACACCAACCCGGCCCAGACGGCGGCGGTGCATGCCCATCCCCGCGTGCTGCGCCCGGTAAACATGCCGGCGCACTATCCCGGCAAGGGGATCGTGACCGTCGAGGTCGCGGCGGCGCCGGTGACCGTGGTCAACCTGGCCACCCCGGATGCGATCGCTGATGCGCTGCCGCCGCGCCAGGCGTGGCCGGCGCTCGATCTGCCCGGCACCGTAATCGTTGACCTGCACGCCGAGTCGATGATCAAGAAGCATGTCGTGGCGAACGGGCTGGATGGCGCGGTGGCGGCCGTCCTCGGCACGCACACGCACGAGCCCTCGCTCCACACTTACATCCTGCCCGGCGGCACCGGCTTCGTGCCGGAGGTGGGAATGACCGGGCCGCTGGGCGGCGGCCAGGGGATGCCCGGCGCCGGCTACCGCGCCACCTGGGAAGCCGGCGCCTGGCAACCCCTGCCCGAGCTGGCGCCCGGCCCCTTGATCCTCGGCGCCGTGGTGCTGGAGATCGTGGCCGGCGAGACGCGCTCCATCACCCGGATCAGCTAAAACCCGGCCGCGGCCGCTGCAATACGCTATCTCGCCCACGAGTGCGAGCAACGCCTGATACGTCGGCCACACCATGGGGAATGATAAATCGTAGTACAGGATACTGAACCCTGTCGCATTCTCAATCTTGAGGCTCCGAAATATCTTGACCTAGCACCGCTACCAGTCCTATCGTCGATAGTACGAGGACGTTCCCCGAGGAGAAACCAGCGGGCGAGTGCTCGGAATCCACGGTTTCTCTCAGACGGCCTGACACCAGCCGCGTCAGGCATTGACGCTGAGAAGAGCCATGCGGAGGATCGCAATGGCGCGACACCTGCTGCTTGACCCCACTTGTCCCAGCTTTACCGATCTCGTTGCGAGCATCGCAAGTCTGACCGAACGGGCAGCTCACCATCCGCGCCTTGCATGAGCCGGGGATGCAAGCGGCGCTTGATCGCGGGCGACCGGATTGGCAATGGGAGCCAACGCTGATCGAGATCGAGGACGATGCCGTTCGGGTCTCGACTGGGCTGGCGCCGCGGACCCGGCTGGTGAGCCTCGTTGGTCCGCGCCGGGCGTGGCGGATCGCGCAGTTGGTCGCGACCGCCCAAGTACCAATCGTTGCGGCGGCCCAATCCCGCCGTGGGATCATGCGACAGGGTGCAGCGTTGTCTGCGGCAATAGTAGGTTTAGCACTCCTTGGTCCGACTCCACAATCAACAAATGCGCTTCAGAGTCGATTGGAGACCCAAGGTAAGAAAAACCCAGGTCGATACTCACGTCGAGAGGGGATTAGGTCGTGGCGGGTTCGAAAAACGTCTACTGGGTACACAGTCACCTTCACTCACAGAAACCGGAGGTTGTCGGGAGTTGTGGCGATTAATCGTCCCGGAACCAGGGAGACAATGACATTTTCTCTGACCCGTGACAACAAGCGTCTCAGCATGGCTCTAAATCGGAGACGAGGAACATTCGCGGGCGTGGATGCAAAGGGAAGAGCCACGAGTGGCGTGTTCGACGAGCGGCGGAATCGGTGGGATATCCGGAGTTCTTCTCAGCGGGTGTTGAACGATTCGGAGAGGGACTTTCGCATCGGGTTCGCGGTCTACACCGACCTGTCGCCCAAACCGCGTCGCACTAGGTTCAAGCCACGAGGTGGTGAGCTGGTCTCACTTGACCGAACTCATGAAGTAGACGGCACACTAGCTGCTGAAGCAGACTGTCCCTGCTCACCCGGGAGCCATCGAAAGTATGGGCGGAACGTCAACTCGGGCCGAACATTGGCCTGTTTCGGGGCAACCTTGGACGTAAATCAACAATGCACCAACGGATGGTGCATTGGTTGCTGCCGACTTTACGGCGGCGATGATTGCGATTGTGCGTGTCTCTTCCAGGACGTCGGGTGCGTTTGCCATAAGGCGGGTGACCCATGTACTGGATCATGTTATGAGTAGTGCCAAACGGTCTGATTTGAAGGCAACCGTGGAGCCGGCTTGAGTCACTGGAGGAGTGCTTGGATGCGAAAGAGACAGTCGGACACGGTCTTGGGCCTAACAGTCGGTATTTGTCTCTTCGTATTGGCAGGCCCTGCCGCGCGATCACAAGACCTCTCCGCACAATCTAACGAC
>JACCYK010000427.1 GCA_013696525.1 Chloroflexia bacterium | reverse complement strand
CCGCCGATCACGAGCGGGCGCCCTCCGTTCCCGGCTCCAGACACGGGTCGCCGGCTGGCGCGGGCACTGGCCGGTGGGGCTGGTGCTCGCCGCCTTCGCGGCGGCGGCCGTGGTGGTGCCGACGCTGGCGCCGGTGGCGACGACCGATGATTGGGGGTACGCCCGGTCGGCCCAGATCCTGGTCCAAGAGCAACGGCTGGTGGTGTTCCCGGTGGTGGCGGCAACGGCGGTGTTCCAGGTCGTCTGGGGGGCGTTGTTCGGCTGGCTGTTCGGGCCGCTGCTCGGCGGTTTCCGGCTCTCGACGGTGGTGATGGTGGTCCTGGGCGCGGTCGCCCTCTATGGGCTCTGCCGCGAGCTGGGGATCGACCGCCAGCGGAGCGCCCTGGGCACCGCCGCCTACCTCTTCAACCCCTTGCTCTTCGTCCTCGCCTTTACGTTTATGACCGATCCCCACTTCGTCTCGCTGCTCCTGATCGCCGCGTGGGGGTACGCCCGCGGCTTGCGGCCAGACGCGGCAGCGCCCTGGTGGGTCATCGCCGGCTCGGGCGCGGCGGGGCTGGCGTTGCTGACCCGGCAGCAGGGGGTGCTCATCCCGCTCGCGGTGGTCGTCTACCTCCTCGTCGCCCGGCGGTTGCGATTCGATCTCCGCGGCGTGAGACTGTTCCTTCAGGTCGTGGCCCTGCCCCTCGCCATCTTTGCCGGGTATGCGCTCTGGCTGCGCTTTGGCAACGATGTCCCCGATGTGCAGTCCGCCTTCCTGCGCGAGCTGGTCGACGAGGGCTGGGCCGGCACCTGGTGGCTGATCGAGCGCCTGACCGTGGTCGAGATCGTCTACCTCGGCTTCTTCACGCTGCCGATCGTGGTCGCCGCGCTGGTCGCCGGCCGCAACTGGCGGGACCGGATCCCGGAACGGGGCTGGCCGCTCTTTCTGGTCTGGACCGCGGTCCTGACGGTGGGGGTCACCGGCCTCTGGGTGCGCGGGATGCGGATGCCCTATATTGGGCAGTTTCTCGGCGCCGGGGGGCCGGGACCGCCCGATGTGCTCGGGTCGCGGCCGCGCTTGCTCACCGCTGACATGCGCGGCGTCATCACGATCGTCTGTGTAATCGCCTCGCTCGCCCTGGCCGTGATTGCCGCCCGCGCCATTGGCGCCAGGGCGAGCCCGGAGCGGGCCACGGCCGGTCTGGTGCTTTCCATCGCCCTCTGGCAGGTGATCGGCATCTTTCCGCCGTCGTATCACTACATCGGCTGGACCGCGGGCTCGCTCGACCGCTACCTGCTGCCGCTGATCCCGCTCGCGATCTGCCTCACCCTCTGGGCGCTGCGCGACCGGCCGCTGTTCGCCCCGGCCGGGTGGATCGTGGTGGCTCTGTTCGCCATCTTCGCCATCGCCGGGACGCGAGACTACCTGGTGTATATGAAGGGCGTCTGGGGGATGGCCTACGAGGCGGTCGCGGCCGGCGTCCCGCTCGATCAGCTCGACGCCGGGGCCGCCTGGGACGGCTACTTTCTCTACGAGTATTCGCTGGCCAACCTCGATCGCGGCCGCACCCGCGGCGGCCCGTGGTGGGTCTATTTCTATGGCCGGGCCACCGATTCGACCTATGTCATCTCCAGCACCAGGCAGCGGGGCCTTTTCCCGGTCTGGAAACGGGAGTATTCGACCTGGCTCAACCCGGAGCCAACCTTCCTCTATCTCCAGCGCCGGCCGTTCCGGCCCTGGCCGCCAACCGGGACGGGCACCATCCTGGACACCGTCCCGGAGCGCCCCGCCGCCCCCGGCCTCGACGGATCGGAGTGACGACAATGGATCAATCGCGCCAAGCGCCCCGCGCAACAGATCTCTTCCTGTTCGTTGCTCGCCAGCCGACCCCCGGCGTGGCAAAGACCCGGCTCGGCACGGTGATCGGGATGGCGCCGGCGGCCTTGTTATACGCGGCGTTCCTCGTCGATCTGAGCGCGGAATTTACCCCGCGCCAGCCAGACGACGCGGCTTACGACTTCGGCTGGGCGCACAGCCCGGCGGCGATCGATTTCGCCGCGGTCTTGGTCGGCCTCGGCTGCGAGCCGCCGCCGCCGCACGTCCGGCTTGTCGGCCAGACCGGGGACGGGCTGGCGGCGCGCCTGACGAATCTGTTTGCCTGGGCGGCGGGCCAAGGCTACCGGCGCACCGTGATCATGGCGACCGATTCGCCCCACCTGCCCCGCGCGGTGGCGACGGCCGCGTTCGCCGGCCTGGACGAGCATGAGGTCGTGCTGGGCCGCACGCTGAACGGCGGTTACTACCTGATCGGGCTGACCGATCTGCACGCCGTCCTTGCCGGGGCGCCCCTGAGCACCGGCCAGGAAGCGGACGCCCTCGTCGCCCGCGCCAGTGCGCTCGGCCTGCGGGTCGCCGAGCTGGCCCCCAGTTTCGACGTCGATGAGCGGGCCGACCTCCACCGCCTGCACGACGCCCTGGCCCCATCCGGCGCGGCCGCCCCCGCCACCTGGGCGGCGCTCCGGCGCCTCGATCTGCTCGCCGATCGCCGTCGCGGCGACCGTCCATAGGATTCGAACGACCGTTCCCCAAGCCGGGCTCACCGCCGCTGAGTTTCGCGAGTTGCTGAAGGAGTAAGGGCATGAACCAACTCACGATCGTGGTTGCCCCCGACGAAAGCGGGGGCTTCGCCGTCACCGTGCCGGATCTCCCCGGATGCGTCACGCACGGCGACACGCTCGGCACCGCCATCGACAATGCCCGTCAGGCAATCACCCTCTACCTGGACGGCGAGACGGCCGCCAGCCTGAATGCCGCCGGAGTCCGCTCCGAGATCATCACCACCATCCTGGACGCGGTCCCAGCCTAATCGGGACCACGATCAATCACTCATGCGCCCAACAGCGGAGCGCCGACCGGCTAGCCCCCGATGTTCCCAGATGAGGTGCGATCGACTCCATGTCGTTGCCTACATCCAAACGCCCGCACACCGACCTGGCCCCGACCGGCGAGGCCGCCCCGGCCCTGGGCGGCGCCTCGATCTGCTTGGCACTCACGTGAGGCCGGAGCGGTGAGCCAAATCGGAACCCGCGTGGAGGCCGTCGCGGCCGGTCCATGCCATTTCCCGCTCCGAAGCACGTAGTTCTGTAGTCGAAGGCACCGCGCTCACTGGCGCTGATGAATTGACCGGTCGATGTCGGTGGTGAACGCTGCATTCGGGCGGCGACATTTCGCGATGCTTCCCATGGTCCGCGAGCAACCTTCAGGCCGCTCA
>JACCYK010000405.1 GCA_013696525.1 Chloroflexia bacterium | reverse complement strand
GCCGCCGCCGTATCCAGTCAGGGTGCGGTTGGCCCCGATCACGCGGTGACTGGGGACGACGATCGAGATCGGATTGGCGCCGTTGGCGGCGCCGACCGCCTGTACGCCGCGCCAAGATTCTATTTTGCGGTGTTCAAGCAGCTTCCTTGCTGGTCCAGACCAGCCGGAAGCATCTCGCACTGCCTGTTGGGCGTGCCGAATGGCTACTGCGGCATCGGCGGCTGCCAGGTGCCGTTTCCCATTCGTGTCGAGGAATCCGCGGTCTCCGCAACGTCGTAGCTTTCTGGACGCGCCGGTTCGGCGACCATCGACATGGAAGATCCCCGGCGGTCATTGTCGACCAATACCGGGGACCTCCTTTTCCGCGCTCCGTTCTGCCGATGCTGATGTGGGGTGATGGAGCGGTCCTGTTCTTTACCGCCGGGACGGGGGCGGGCCCTGGATGACGAGAGGATGCTCTCGGACACGGTGGGGCGCTGCCCAGGCCCGCAGCCGTCCCGCTGTGCCGCTTAGAACATTTGTACTAGATCAGCAATGACTTGTCAAGAGCGTCGGAGCGTTTGCTGAACCCTCGCATGCGGCGCTGCTGATGCTCCGGGGAAAGTGCTCCGGGGAAAGATCCTTGAACCGACGTACTCGTGTCCCCGTCACCGAGCTATCCCGGTGACGGCGGGACGTCGCGACTCATCGCGTGATTTCATCGGTCCAGCAAACACCATTTCCATCCGAAGACCTCGGGCATCGACGGGCGGGCCGGCCGGAAGTCGCTCACCTTCCCCCTCGGCCCATCGGCGAGCGGTCCACGCGGCAACGATCGCATCGAGAATGTCGTCCGGTTTCGCCGGTCGAGCGAGCTTGAATGCGTCGAGACGGTTGGGTATCTCAAACCCCAGTTTCCCAGTCAGCAGCTCACGCCGGTCCCGATAGCCCTCCGGCTTGCCCTTCTTGTACAACGCCGGCTTCCGCCGCGACCGCCTGCAGGCGCTCGATGGTCGCAGCCCGCGTCGCGGGGTTTTGCAGCAACAGGATGTAGTGCCGGACGATGGCCCGTTTCGGCACATAGCGCCGGTTCTCGATGAAGACTGAGGGCAGCCGGCCGGCGGCGATCCATTTCCGAGCTGTGATCAGATGGACCCCGGCCAATGCCGCGACCTCAGCCGTGGTCAAGTACTCGTCGCGCAGAACTTACGATGCGATTTTCATGTCATAACCTCATTATATGCTGATTAGTAGCGATATTTCACCACAATCGAATCACACACTGGATCCGGACACAAGTATCTGTGTCAAGGTGGTCAACCGAGGTATCCCTAGGTCGTGCAGGAATTCGCGATCCGGGCCACGCCACGGTAGTTCCGACTACCGGCCGTCGCCGGAGCCGACCGAAGCCATCCCGACGCTAGGGCCGGCTAGGCGAAAGCCAGGTACCGCGCCCGGTACGCCGCCCGCGCCCGCACCCGGCGCTGCCCCTCCCGTAGTCGAGCGATCGCGGCATCTCGGGTGAGTCAGCCAAGGACCACGAGCTGGTCCATGGCGTCCCAATCGCCGTGCTCGTCAACCATCGCGAGGAGAAGCCCCCGGTGCTTCATGTCGTGACCGGGCAGATAGGCGCCACCCCGCGTCACCCCAAGGCACCCGCAGCGGCACCGCCGGCCATTTCCTCGTCTCTTGGTCTTGTCGTTGGTGATCTTGCTCATGTTCATCTCCGATTCAAACGCGAACTCGGTAGGTTGTCGCTTGAATCGGGACGGCGGCTCCCGTGGCATCGGTGACGTCTCCTGCTTGGAGTCGATGCCTGTGCCGGGAAATGCAAAGAGCCACGGTCACAGGCTGTCCTGTGAAACCGTGGCTCCGCACGCAGTTGGAGTCCCCCACTTCGCCGAACGGACTTCCGGTTGTCTCTCCGGAGCCACTGTTCGCCCGGCTTGTTTCTAATTTAGCGATAGTGCCGCCTTCGGCCAAAGTCAAGCAATATGTCGCCCATGCCCCCGGACGGCGCCGGCGCCCCCGCACGAGTCGTCCTGCGGGCGCGAGGCTCCCGCCTCACCGTAGTACCTTCCGTGCGTTTCCGTGGGTGCCCCGTGAGGGCCGGGGTGGGAGCCGTGCGTGCCAGCAATCGGTGCAGTCCGTCGCCAACCGTCAGGCGTTCACGGGCGGCCTGTAATTCCGCGGGTGAGAACGCGGTCGTCGGCTCGACGGTGGGCTCGTGCACCGCAGGGAGGACGGCGATGGCTCGCGTGGGCACTGGGGACTCTGCCTCCGATCATGTTGTCTGCCTGGAGCGGCACATGAGGCCTGGAGAGCGGTCAGCCTCCAGGGGGTTGCCTGACCGCTCGCCGCCAGACGGCACACGTGCTGATCGTGATGCTCACTCCATCCCCAGTCTCAAGAAGCCCCGGCGCCGACGGTGCAAGGAGCAGCCGGCGATCCGGTGCGCAAGCAGCGGCGCGCACCGCGCAAGCCCGGAGTCGATTATGACGCATGGAACAGCGGGCGACCATGTGGTGGCCCGGCCCGGCCTCGTTCGCTGTTCGAGGTGCGCTCGAAGCCGAACAACCGGCGAGGCGCCCACACCGGTGTTGTCCTCGGCTTATCCCCCGCTAGCGTCAACCGGAGTAGCCCCGGGGCTGGCGACCGGCGAGGCGATGGCTTCCGCTTGGACCGGCACCGGCGCGGTCAGGACCACGATCGCCAGTGTCTGGGACTCGGGCCGGCCCACGACGACGATGTCGTACACGATGCTGGCTGTTACTTGCAGCTCGCTCGTCAATAAGACCGACTGGTCATCACCGGCTGGGCTGAGCTGCAGCTCGTACGTGCCTTCGTCGATCGCTTTGTACTCGCTGACACCACGGAAGTCCAGACCCTCGACCACCGCCGTGCCATCGCTTAGGCGAATATTAACCGGGCCTGCGTCGGGCGAGGCGTGGATCACACCCAAGCGCGCCTGGCCCGCGGGCACCGGGCGCAGATCGATGCCGGTGATGGCCAGTTGCAGATCCTCGGTGTCGCCAGTCACTAGCACTTCGTACGCTTGTCCTGGGTCGAGACCGAGGTCGGTGGTGATGAGCGCCTCCTCGATCGGGGAGCCGGCGGCCGTCACGCTAAAGATCTGGGCCTCGCCACTTGGCAGCATCACAAACTCAGTAACCGTGGCGAAGGTCAGGCCTTCGGCCACGACCACGTCGTTCACATGGACATCGACGTCGGCGGAATCGGGCGCCACGTGTGTGAGACGAACGCAGGCATCCTCGATGGCCCCGCCGAGGCCGAGCGCCGCCGAGCAGGACGGGTCGACAGCTGTCGACAGCGTGAGCATCGTGAGACTGCCATCAGCTACTTGGCCGACGGCAACCATCTCATACGCCAGGGACTCCTCGATCGTCACGTCGGCAATCGGACTTACTACCTGGTCGTCATCGCCTCGGAGATCAAGGCTGGAGGTACCGGGCGGAAGATCGATATAGTCGCTGGCATCGCCATAGCCGACGTCACCGAAGAGCGGTTCACCGCCCGCGACGACGAGATCTAACCCGCCGGCGTCCGGAGCGGCGTTAATGAAGCGGCCGCGCGCCATGCCCGTCGTCATTTCATCGAGGTTGACCTCGTAGACCCGCCCTTCCGGCGCATCGGGCGTGCCCAGGGCGACAACAATGTACGACCGGGCCCCTTCTACCGTCAGGTCGGCCTGGACGATCGCTGCCTCGGCTGGTTGGCCAGTGGGCACAACCTGGATGACATAGTCGCCGGGCGCCACCGGCATGAACTCGGAGACGGTGCCAAACGGAACCGCCTCGGCTAGCACCTCCCCATTCAGCAGCACATCGACCTCTGGCCCGCCGCTGATGCCGTGCACGATCCGCAGCGTTGCCCGCGGAGTGGTGGCATCTTCCTGGGCGGCGACAGAGCCGAAACCGAATCCGGCCAGCACCAGGCTGGCGGTCATGAGGGCAGCCACCGCAAGCCATGTTAGAACGATCGGAGGGCGGACAGGTAATGTCATTCTACAATCCTTCCTTTCTTCTGGCTGCGTGGCGTCATTGTATGCCGCGCGCGCGAACCGAAATCCAGATCAGTGCCGGATTCACCATTGTTGCTTCTGCGGCAAGCAAGTTCCGTTCCACTGGCTGGCGCCTGCCGGAGGCGCGTCGCGCGGGGGGAGGCGACCTCGCGGTCAAAGCGCTGACCGTCTGGTTACGCCCCTCGTCGCTGCCTTGCCATGAGTCAAGCTGCCTCTTCGTCGCTCGTCCAAACCAACCTGAGCCCGTAGAGCTGGTCTGTACAGCGTCCCCAACGGCTAACGCGGCATCGGCGGCTGCCAGGTGCCGTTCCCCATTCGAGCCGAAGCATCGACCGTGGCCGGCGCCTGATAGCGCGGTCGTCCCTCCGTACCTCGCCGTGTCACCTTGGTTCTCGGTAGCGGCTCGTCGGACGACGCAATCGGTCCATCCCCCTTCCCCGCCAATCTTGGCACGATTGGCGGGGATGTCGTTGTGTACAGAGAAGCGGCGGCAGCGCGCGAAGTACGTTTCGTGGTGTCGTTGAAAAGTCGGTCACGGTGTTGGTAGCCCAATTCGGCGGCCGCGGCTATGGCGGCCAACGCGGTGGCCCCCGCTACGCCGGCGGGTCCAGCATGCATTGTGCTTTGCGCACATCATAGATCCGGGGGCGGTGCCACCTTCTGGGCAACAGGCAGGACACCGGACCATTCCGGGACGAGGGAGTGCGTATGTTCCGCCTGCTGCACCATCTCCGGACGACGCTGTGGCCGGTCCCGGTCGCGTGCGTCCTGAGCGGGGTTGCCCTCTCCTACGCCACGGTCGCCATTGACGATGGCAATCTCCTTCCGATCGCATTGACCGGCGGTCCCGACGCGGCACTGGCAATTCTCGGCACGGTGGCGGCGTCGATGATCACGCTGACCGGCATTGTGTTGACAATCGTCCTGGTGGTGGTCCAGCTCGCGATGGGGTAGTTCTCGCCGCGGATCGTGCGCGCCATCCTCCACGACCGGCCCAGTCAACTGGCGATCGGGATCTTCGCCGCCACCTTCGCCCACGCCATGCTCGCCATGCGCGAGATCGCCTCCCTTGAAGATGGCGCTCCGGTGCCCGGTTTGGCCATCGTGGTCGCCTTCTTGCTGGTCTTGGTCAGTAGCATCGTGCTTATCCTGTACATCAACCACATTGGGCAATCCCCGCGTGTCGCCGCGTTGATCGAGTCGGTCGGCGACGAAGTCCGGTCGCTGGTCGATGAGATGTATGACCGCGGTCCAGATCTCGGCGCCGAGTCTCCCAACCTGGTGTTCGCACCGTCCTCCGGGGTCGACTTTCGGATCGACCACGATGCCTTGGGGAAGGCGGCGCGGGGGGCGGACCGCGTCCTCGTGATGGTGCCGGCGATCGGGGACTTCGTGGCGGCCGGCGCGCCGCTGTTTCAGGTCGTCGGCGATCCGACCCGCCTCGACCGGTCCCGGGTGACCGCGGCGGTCGCGCTCGGTCCGGAGCGAACCCTGAACCAGGACGTTGCCTATGGGTTTCGGATGCTCGTCGACATCGCCGTGCGGGCCCTGTCCGATGCGTTTGACCCGACGACGGCGGTGCAGGCGATCGAT